>JBKWCO010000001.1:0-16215 GCA_046975465.1 Streptococcus sp.
GTAGACAATATTTTATCCATCTTTGGGACCAAGCTGATATGGAGCAAGAGGCTATGATGACGCTTTATCAGCTTTTAGAAAAGTTTCCTGAATTAAAGTCTGATGATGATAGGTTACGGCGTTATTTTAAAACGAAATTTAGGAATAGACTTAATGATGAGGTTAGAAGGCAGGAGTCTGTAAAACGACAAGCTAATCGACAATGTTATATCGAAATTTCAGATATTGCTTTTTGTCTCCCCAATAAAGAGTTAGATGCTGTTGATAGGCTTGTTTATGATGAGCAGCTTAATGCTTTCCGTAATCAGTTGTCTTCAGAAGATGCTACTAAGTTAGACCGTTTGCTAGCTGGTGAGTGTTTTAGAGGTCGAAAAAGATGATCAGGAGTCAGAATTTGGATGGTAGATTTTGATCCTTATAATGAAGATGATTAATTTTGAATAGGTCTAGTCTAGTATTATTGAGTAAAGTCATAAAAAACACTTCGAAAGTAGATTTCTGTTATCTATCTTTTAAGTGTTTTTAATGTATTAAAATTTATTTTACTGTATAGGGTTTCCAATAAATCTTGGAAGTTCAATATTTTCTTTGATTAGGGCTTCTTGGTAAAGTTTCAAGAAGTCTGCATAGATATGAGTTTGTTGTCCATTTTTTGTAAAGATGTCAATGCGAAATACTAGTTGTCCGGAAGGAGTTGTGCTTAATCCAATGATATTTGGTGCTCCACAGATTTGAGGATAGTTTTCAATGTTTTCTTGATTTACTTCTTGGATGATGCTTGTCACCTTATTGATATCGGTTGACGGATAGACTGGGATATCAATTTGAGCTCTCATGTCTCCTCGAGATTTGTTGGATACAATTGTGATATTTCTGTTAGGTATAAAATGAAGAGTCCCATCAAATCCTCGAATTTGAGTAGTGCGAATACCTACGGTTGAAACAAGACCTGTAACGGCTCCTACTTCAACTGAGTCGCCGACTTCAAACTGGTTTTCTAATAAGATGAAAAAACCATTAACGACATCTGATAGGAAGCCTTGAGCTCCTAGACCAAGAGCAACCCCAGCAAGTCCTGCACCAGCAAGGAGGCTAGATACTGGAACCCCAAGGATACTGAGGAGCCAGTAAACAAGGAAAAAGTATAGCACGTAGTTCATGCAATTGTGTAGTAAACGTTCAATGGTTTTTTGTCGAGCAGGTGTTTGAATTGTCCAAGCTAGAGAGCGTCCGACTGTATGTTTAAAAAGGAAGTTGATAATCTTCTTACTAAGAAGAAAGATGATGAGAAGAATGAGGAGCTTAATTCCTTTTGTAATGAGTACCATTAGGGTCTCTTCAAAATTAAATTGTTGGATGTATCTTTGTAAAATATTCATAGCTTTAGTTTATCAAAAATTTGAAAAAGTAGCAGTTCCTAACGATTTTCTTGTGATTAAATTGGAGAAAAAAACTTTCAAAAGGCTTTGAAATATGGTAAACTAAACTGTATCTATAAAAATTTAAGGAGAATGACTACATGTCTGTATCATTTGAAAACACAGCCACTAACCGTGGTGTGGTGACATTCACTATCGGTCAAGATAAAATTCAACCAGCTTTGGATCAAGCGTTTAACAAGGTTAAAAAGAATTTGAACGCACCAGGTTTCCGTAAAGGACACATGCCTCGTGCCGTATTTAACCAAAAATTTGGTGAAGAAGCACTTTACGATGATGCTTTGAATGCGATTCTTCCAGCAGCTTATGAAGCAGCGATTGCTGAACTTGGTCTTGATGTTGTTGCACAACCAAAAATTGATGTAAAATCAATTGAAAAAGGTCAAGATTGGACACTTACTGCAGAAGTTGTTACAAAACCTGAAGTAAAACTTGGTGCATATAAAGATCTTGAAGTTTCAGTTGAAGCTTCTAAAGAAGTTACTGATGAAGAAGTTGATGCTAAGCTTGAAAACGAACGCAAAAACTTGGCTGAATTGGTTGTTAAAGACGGTGCAGCTGAATATGGAGATACTGTGGTTATTGACTTCGTTGGTTCAGTAGACGGTGTTGAATTTGACGGTGGTAAAGGTGAAAACCACTCTCTTGAACTTGGTTCAGGTCAATTTATTCCAGGTTTCGAAGACCAATTGGTTGGAGCAAAAGCTGGTGATGAAGTAGAAGTTAAAGTAACTTTCCCAGAAGACTATCAAGCTACTGATCTTGCAGGTAAAGCTGCTGTATTTGTTACTAAAGTTAACGAAGTTAAAGCTAAAGAAGTTCCAGCTCTTGATGATGAGTTGGCTAAAGATCTTGATGATGAAGTTGAAACTCTTGACGAGTTGAAAGCTAAATACCGTAAAGAACTTGAAGCAGCTAAAGAAATCGCATTTGACGATGCTGTTGAAGGTGCTGCACTTGATTTGGCTGTTGAAAACGCTGAAATCGTTGAATTGCCAGCAGAAATGGTTGAAGACGAAGTTCACCGTGCTATGAACGAATTCATGGGTAACATGCAACGTCAAGGTATCTCTCCTGAAATGTACTTCCAAATCACTGGTACAACTCAAGAAGATCTTCACAAACAATATGAAGCTGACGCTGACAAACGTGTGAAAACTAACCTTGTTATCGAAGCTGTTGCTGCTGCTGAAGGATTCGACGCTACAGAAGAAGAAATCCAAAAAGAAATCAATGATCTTGCAGCTGAGTACAACATGGAAGTATCACAAGTTTCTGCACTTCTTTCACCTGGAATGCTTAAACACGATATCACTATGAAGAAAGCTGTTGAAGTTATCACAAGCACAGCAAAAGTTAAATAATATGACTAAAATCAAGTTTCTGTTGAGACTTGATTTTTTCTTCTATAAATGCTTTGACTATTGACTCTTTTTAGCGTAAAATAAAAGGTAGCGAAAAATTGATTGCTGAGCTATTTCTGATGGAAACTAGCTTGAGTAAGAATGAAGGAGAACCACTTTGGAACTAGACGTATTTGCTGGACAAGAAAAAAGTGAATTATCAATGATTGAAGTGGCCCGTGCTATCTTAGAAACACGTGGTCGTGATAATGAAATGTATTTCAATGATTTGGTCAATGAAATTCAAAATTACTTAGAAAAATCGGATGCTGATATCCGCAATGCTTTGCCATTCTTTTATTCAGATTTGAATACGGATGGAAGTTTCATTCCACTAGGTGATAACAAATGGGGCTTGCGTTCATGGTATGCAATTGATGAAATCGATGAAGAGGTCATCACATTGGAAGATACTGATGAAAATGCACCAAAACGTAAGAACAAGAAAGTTAATGCCTTCATGGATGGTGATGAAGATGCCATCGATTATAATGACGATGATCCAGAAGATGAAAACTTCACACCTGATTCTGATAGTCTTGAATATGACGACGATAGCGAAGATGATGAGAAAGCCGAAGTGGAATCTTATGACTCTGAGTTGAATGAAATTATTCCAGATGATGATTTGGATGATGTTGAGTTGTCAGAAGAAGATGATGACGATGACTATGAGGATGAGTCAAACGACTAAGTTTTCATTGACAAATGGTCTTGGATAGTTTAGACTATTTATCGGGCACCTCTTTTGAAGAGGTCATGATTAAGGCTCCCAGGGTGAAACTCTTGGGGGTCATTTTTGTTTTTAGTCATTTACTGGACTTGTCTAAGGTGAGGTACTTTGTACTGCTCCGATCAGGTACTAGGAAAGGGCTGTCGTGATTATCTGAGTGGGTAATCAATCTACTATCTGTAGTTGTTTTGAATAATATTATAAGGAGTTAACATGACAAAATATATTTTCGTCACTGGTGGTGTGGTATCTTCAATTGGTAAAGGGATTGTAGCTGCAAGTCTTGGACGTTTGCTTAAGAATCGTGGTCTTAAGGTTACGATTCAAAAATTCGATCCTTACATCAATATTGACCCAGGGACAATGAGTCCTTACCAACACGGTGAAGTTTATGTGACTGATGATGGTGCTGAAACTGACCTTGACCTTGGTCACTACGAACGTTTTATTGATATCAATCTTAATAAATACTCTAACGTGACTACTGGTAAGATTTATAGCGAAGTTTTGCGTAAGGAACGTAAAGGGGAGTATCTTGGTGCGACTGTTCAGGTGATTCCGCATATCACCGATGCTTTGAAAGACAAGATTAAGCGTGCAGCGACAACGACTGATTCAGATGTCATTATCACTGAAGTTGGTGGTACGGTTGGGGATATTGAAAGTCTCCCATTCCTTGAAGCACTTCGTCAAATGAAGGCTGATGTTGGTTCTGACAACGTTATGTATATCCACACAACGCTTCTTCCTTATTTGAAGGCTGCTGGTGAAATGAAGACAAAACCAACGCAACACTCTGTTAAGGAATTGCGTGGTTTGGGTATCCAACCAAATATGTTGGTTATTCGTACAGAACAACCTGCTGGTCAAGGAATCAAGAATAAATTGGCTCAGTTCTGTGATGTTGCACCTGAGGCTGTTATCGAATCACTCGACGTGGAACATATCTATCAAGTGCCACTTAATATGCAGGCTCAAGGTATGGATCAAATCGTTTGTGATCATTTGAAACTGGATGCTCCAGCTGCAGATATGACAGAATGGTCTGCTATGGTTGATAAGGTGCTTAATCTTAAGAAAACAACTAAGATTGCCCTTGTTGGTAAGTATGTGGAGCTTCACGATGCTTACTTGTCAGTGGTTGAGGCACTTAAACACTCTGGTTTGGCAAATGATACTGCCATTGATATTGACTGGGTCAATGCTAATGATTTGACTGCCGAAAATGTTGCTTCTCGTTTGGTTGATGCTGATGGGATCATCGTGCCTGGTGGTTTCGGTCAACGTGGTACTGAAGGAAAGATTCAAGCTATTCGTTATGCGCGTGAAAATGATGTGCCAATGTTGGGTGTCTGTCTTGGTATGCAATTGACATGTATTGAGTTTGCTCGTCATGTCCTTAACTTGGATGGCGCTAATTCAGCTGAGCTTGATCCAAACACAAAATATCCAATTATCGATATTATGCGTGATCAAATTGACATTGAAGATATGGGTGGTACTCTTCGTCTCGGTCTTTACCCATGTAAGTTGAAACCAGGTTCTAAGGCTGCTGCTGCTTATGGCAACCAAGAAGTTGTTCAACGTCGTCACCGTCACCGTTATGAGTTTAATACTAAGTTCCGTGAACAGTTTGAGGCTGAGGGCTTTGTATTCTCAGGTGTGTCACCAGATAATCGTTTGATGGAGGTTGTAGAACTCCCAGACAAGAAATTCTTTGTGGCAGCGCAATACCACCCAGAATACCATAGCCGTCCAAACCATGCTGAAGAACTTTACACTGCCTTTGTGACAGCAGCGGTTGAAAATGCTAAATAATAAACTAGGACAGAGTGGGGCAGCCTACTCTGTTTTTTATTGGCTCCTTTTATGCTAAAATAAAGGGAATAATAAGAAAGAACGAGGAAAACAAATGGCTAAATTCGGCTTTTTGTCAGTATTAGAAGAAGAATTGGATAAGCACCTGGACTATGATTTCGCGATGGACTGGGATAAAAAGAATCACGCTGTAGAAGTAACGTTTATCCTAGAAGCGCAAAACAGTAGCAATGTGGAGACTATTGATGATAAGGGTGAAGTGTCTGATGAAGATGTTATTTTTGAAGACTACGTGCTCTTTTACAATCCAGCAAAATCACGTTTTGATGAAGAGGACTACCTAGTGACAATCCCGTATGAACCTAAGAAAGGTCTATCTCGTGAGTTTTTGGCTTATTTTGCGGAGACCCTAAATGAGGTGGCGACAGAAGGATTGAGTGACTTGATGGATTTTCTATCTGATGATGGACCTGAGGAATTTGGTTTGGTTTGGGACAAAGATGCTTTTGAAAAAGGGAAAGCTCAACTTGAAGAGAAGGTGTTTTTTGCTTATCCAAGGTATTAAAGGGAGCGAAAAGGGATGGATGCTTATTTAAAAAATCAGTTTGATTTTACAGGTGTTAAGGCTGCCTTACTCGTAGAGCAAAGTATTTTGGTCATTCTCAGAGATAATAAACCAGATATTCCTTGGCCAAATACATGGGAGTTGCCAGGTGGTGGAAGAGAAGGTCAAGAAACGCCTCTTGAATGTCTTCAACGTGAGGTCTGGGAGGAGCTGGGCTTGACTTTGACAGAGGAATCGATTATTTGGTCGAAAATCTATCCTAGTATGTTGGATAAAGATAGGTCAGCTGTCTTTGTGGTTGGCCGAATTAGCCAAGAGCAGTATCGTGAGATTCGTTTTGGTGACGAGGGTCAGGAATTTAAACTAATGCCTGTAGAGGATTTTATAAAAGCAGAAGGTGTCATTCCCCAGTTGCAGGAACGCTTTAAAGATTATTTATCAGAAAAGGAAGAAAATAATATATGGACAAATGGCAAGAACTAACGATTGAGGTTAATCGTGAGGTCGAAGAGGCGGCTTCTAATATTTTAATTGAATCTGGTAGTCAAGGTGTGGCTATTGATGATAGTGCAGATTATTTGGAAAATGCGGACCGTTTTGGTGAGCTTTATCCTGAGGTTGAACAGGTTGAGACGGTTAAAATTACGGCTTATTATCCGGAGTCAGCAGATATCGAAGCTATTACTAAGCAGGTTAATGAGCGTTTGGCTGAGTTGACGGATTTTGGTCTTGAAACTGGAGATATTCACTTGGCTACTCAAGAATTGGTTGAAGAAGACTGGGCTGAGAATTGGAAGAAGTACTATGAACCAGCTCGCATTACCCACGATTTGACTATCGTACCGTCATGGACGGATTATGAGGCATCAGTAGGTGAGAAGATTATCAAGCTAGATCCTGGCATGGCCTTTGGGACAGGAACACACCCGACAACTAAGATGAGTCTTTTTGCACTCGAACAGGTGCTTCGTGGTGGCGAGACGGTGATTGATGTGGGAACTGGTTCGGGTGTCCTCTCGATTGCTAGCTCTCTTCTTGGAGCTAAGGAAATCTATGCCTATGACCTTGACGATGTGGCGGTTCGAGTGGCACAGGAAAACATTGATATGAATCCTGGCATGGAAAATATCCACGTTGCTGCAGGTGATCTTTTGAAGGGTGTAACTCAAGAAGCTGATGTTATCGTGGCTAATATTTTGGCGGATATTCTCATCCATCTGACGGAAGATTCCTACCGTTTGGTTAAGGACGAAGGTTATTTGATTATGTCAGGGATTATCTCTGAAAAATGGGATATGGTACGTGAATCGGCCGAGAAAGCTGGTTTCTTCCTAGAAACTCACATGGTTCAGGGAGAGTGGAATGCCTGTGTCTTCAAGAAGACAGATGATATTTCAGGTGTGATCGGAGGCTAAATGCAACAGTATTTTATAAAGGGGCAAGTTGAAAATCCAGTAATCATCAAAGATAAGGATACTGTGAAGCATATGTTTAACGTTATGCGTTTAACAGAGGATGATCAGGTTGTCTTGGTTTTTGAAGACGGTATCAAGCGTCTTGCGCGTGTGACTGACCGTGAGAATCATATCTTTGAAGTGATTGAAGACTTAAATGATAATGTTGAGATGCCTGTATCTGTAACCATTGCCTCTGGCTTTCCCAAGGGAGATAAGCTAGAGTTGGTGACACAAAAGGCAACAGAGCTTGGAGCTCAGGCTATTTGGTCCTTCCCTGCCGACTGGTCTGTGGTTAAGTGGGATGGTAAGAAGCTAGCCAAGAAGGAAGATAAGCTTGCCAAGATTGCTTTAGGAGCTGCAGAACAATCCAAGCGTAATCGTGTTCCAGAAGTCAGATTGTTCGAGAAGAAGGGAGAATTTCTATCAGAATTAGATAATTTTGATAAGATTTTTATCGCCTATGAGGAAACAGCCAAAGCGGGCGAGTTGGCTACTCTAGCTCGTGAGTTGGCTCAGGTAGAGAGTGGTCAGAAAATTCTCTTTATCTTTGGACCAGAAGGTGGTATTTCTCCGTCTGAGATTGACGCTTTTGAAGAAGCTGGTGGCCTTAAAATTGGTCTTGGACCGCGTATTATGCGGACGGAAACGGCTCCTCTCTACGCTTTGAGTAGTGTGAGTTATGCCCTAGAATTGAATAAATAAGAGAAAGTTGGCCTTGTTCCAACTTTTTTTGTATTTGACACTTTTAAGCTAAGATTGCATCTTGCCATTGGTTTTGTATGACAAATCGAGTAATTCTAAAAAAGTTGATAATCTTATTTAGTTTTAATATAATTGTATTATCTTTATAAAAGGGGAAGATTTTTAATGAAAACGAATCGTTATGTGACTCAATCCGCTGTGGTTTTGGGCCTTTTTGCTCTCTTGACTGTGCCACAAGTCGTAGGGCAAGCCGATGAAGCAACGGCACTAGTACCAACTACTTCTACCGAAACTGTGGCAGATAGTGGTGCATCAGTAGTATCAGGACAAGGAACTTCTGGGACAGCTGTTCAAGGAGGAACAGAGACTGTCTCTGCTACACCAACAACAGTAGCGACAAATGCATCTACAGAGCCATCAGCTAATACCTCAACGACCCAAGAGAGTCAAGAAGCCAGTGCTGTTTTGACGAATGCCAATCAGGTGACACCAGCAGTGCCAGTACAGGCTGAAACTGTTACAGAGCCTGCTCATGAGGGGCAGACCGTTGATATGCAGATTTTGTCAACAACAGACCTTCATACCAACTTGGTTAACTATGACTATTATCAAGATAAGCCGTCTCAAACAGTTGGTTTGTCTAAAACTGCTGTTCTTATCAAAAAAGCCCGTGAAACCAATCCCAATACGGTCTTGGTGGACAGTGGGGATATGATTCAAGGAACTCCTTTTGGAACTTATAAGGCCTTGATTGATCCTGTTGCCCAAGGTGAGACTCACCCTATGTACAAGGCTTTTGAGATGCTTGGGTATGACGCCGAAACGCTTGGAAACCACGAGTTTAACTATGGTCTAGAATTTTTGGATCGTATGGTTAAGGCTGCTAAGATTAACATTATCAATGCTAATGTGCGTAATGCTCAGACTGGTGATTACTATTACAATCCTTATAAGATTGTTAACAAGACCTTTACCGATACGGACGGCAAACAGGTAACACTAAAAATCGGTATTACTGGTGTCCTTCCAACACAGATTTTGGTTTGGGATAAGGCCAATCTTGAAGGTAAGGTAACCGTTGATGATCCAATGGAGGCTGTTAAGGCTATCGTTCCTAAGATGAAGGCTGCAGGAGCTGACTATATTCTTGTTGCTGCTCACTCTGGTATTGGTGACAATGAATACACTAAGAACGAGGAAAATGAAGGTTACCAAATTGCTGGTATCGAAGGCGTTGATGCTGTTGCGACAGGGCATTCTCATGCGGATTTCCCAAATGGAGATGGCACAAGTTTTTATGCAAAATACCCTGGTGTAGATGATGTCAATGGTCTCATCAATGGGAAGCCCGTGGTTATGGCTGGTAAATTCGGAGATCATCTAGGTATCATGGATGTCAAATTGACTTACACGAATGGCAAATGGAAAGTTGTTAACAGTAAGGCTAAGCTTGAAAAGATTGACACTAAGTCAGATGTTGCGGACAAGGACTTAATTGACATGGCTGCTCATGACCATAATGGAACAATCAACTATGTTCGTAAGGAAGTTGGTGAGACCACTGCACCAATTACTAGCTATTTTGCTCAGGTTCAGGATGATCCATCTATTCAGATCGTTAATAATGCACAACTATGGTATGCTAAAAAACAAGTAGCGGGAACAGCAGATGAAAATCTTCCACTTCTATCAGCAGCGGCACCTTTCAAGGCGGGGACTCGTGGGGATGCGACCTACTATACTGATATTCCAGCGGGGCCATTGGCCATTAAGAATGTCGCAGACCTCTACCTCTACGATAATGTTACAGCCCTACTCAAAGTGACTGGAGCACAAATTAAAGAATGGTTGGAAATGTCTGCAGGACAGTTCAATCAAATTGATCCTAACAGCAAAGAACCACAGCAACTCATTAACAGTAGCTATCGCTCATACAATTACGATGTGATTGATGGGTTGACTTATAAATTCGATTTGACACAACCTAACAAATATGATCGCGAAGGTAAGTTGGTTAACCCAGACGCTAGTCGTGTTCGTGACTTGGCTTATCAAGGGAAACCTATTGATTTGAATCAGACTTTCCTTGTCGTGACTAACAACTATCGTGCGACTGGTAACTTCCCTGGTGTTAAAGATGCTGCAGAAAAACGTCTCCTCAATCTTGAGAATCGTCAGGCCATCATTGACTATATTGTTAGTGAGAAAACGATTAATCCGAGTGCCGATGGAAATTGGAGTTTCGTCCCTAATATCACGAATGCAGATATCCGTTTTGCTTCATCTGACAATGCGCGTGCCCACCTTGCTGGTCAGGATGCCATTAGTTATGTAGGACCATCAACACAAGCAGGATTTGCAGAGTACCGCTTGATTGTTAAGGAAAAGACAAATCAAGTTGAGGATACGACTAATAAAGAATCTGAGAAGTCACCAAAAGATGCAGTGACAGTGGACCAAACGAAGGGTATGACACCAAATGCTAATGCAGTTGCTAGCGTGGCTAAACCTGCTTCAGCTATCCAGTTATCAAACGCTCAAGTCGTTATCTTACCTCAAGCTCAAGTGCAAGAAACTCAACCTTCAAGCTCAGCCAAGAGCTTGCCAAACACGAATTCAGACGAATCTGTGTCAGCAACTTTAGCTGGAATGGTTCTTTTGACCTTGGCTGGATTCTTTGGAATCAAAAAGCAAGAGAAAAATTAAGCAAGATAAAAAGCCCCTATCAGGGCTTTTTGGCTTTAGTTTGATAGTTGTTTAAAGTTCTTTTGTGCTTCTAGGATAATGGGTGCCAGACGTTCGATATCAGACTGTGTACCACGAAGCTCGAAGTCCCCTAACATAGGGAAACCAAAACGTTTACTATATTGCTTAGCAGTTAGGCAGTATTGATTGTTGAAGTTACGGTTACCAGAACCGATGATACCAAAGCAACGTTTGTAGTTATCATGGGCTGCGATAAAGTCTCCCAGTGGATTAGTTAGGATTTCGACATCTCCATTGTCAATGCCATTGCCTCCTTCAAGGTAGGTTGGCAATAGAGCGACAAAGGGTTCGTCCACTTGGAAGGTTTCATGATTGAGTTCTTTAATATTGATTTGGCGACAGGCAATTCCGTGTTTTAGGGATAAATAATCAGACATCCGTTTGACAAAGCTTTGGGTATTGCCACTTAGACTAATATAAACGAGGGTAAGTTGAGACATAAGCGTCCTCTTTCTATCTATATCTTGTGTTTGTTCAATCATTCTAACACAAGATATTGTGCTTTTCAAGTTAGCTCCTTGCGCTTAAGAATTGCCTATCTAGCTCTTTTTCTTTACTTGTAAAAGTGATAAAATAAAGGTTATTAAAAGAAGCGAAGGAAGAAATCATGGCTAAAGATAAAAATGTAACAGGAGAAGAAATTTTAGACATTTGCTCGGCCTACATGTCAGTAGATGATTTAAAATTAGTGGAAAAAGCCTGGCATTATGCGACGGAGGCTCATAATGGGCAATTTCGTCAGTCAGGAGAACCTTATATTATCCACCCTATTCAAGTGGCAGGTATCTTGGCAGATCTCCACCTTGATGCAGTGACAGTGGCCTGTGGTTTCTTGCATGATGTCGTTGAAGACACCGAAAAGACGCTAGATGATTTGGAAGCAGATTTTGGCCTTGATGTACGAAATATCGTAGACGGTGTTACCAAGCTTGGTAAGGTTGAATATAAGTCTCACGAGGAGCAGTTGGCTGAAAATCACCGTAAGATGCTTATGGCCATGTCTAAGGATATCCGTGTTATCTTGGTTAAATTGGCAGACCGTTTGCACAATATGCGTACCCTTAAGCATCTTCGCAAGGATAAGCAAGAGCGCATTTCTCGTGAAACTATGGAAATCTATGCTCCTTTGGCCCACCGTCTGGGTATTAGTCGTATCAAATGGGAATTGGAAGATATGGCCTTCCGTTATCTTAATGAGGTGGAATTTTACAAGATTTCTCACATGATGAAGGAAAAACGTCGTGAGCGTGAGGAACTTGTGGACGAGATTGTCGATAAAATTAAGACCTATACAGCTGAACAAGGGCTTGTCGGTGATGTTTATGGCCGTCCAAAACACATCTACTCTATCTTTCGTAAGATGCGTGACAAGAAGAAACGCTTTGATCAGATTTATGATTTGATTGCTATTCGTTGTGTCATGGAGACGCACAGTGATGTTTATGCCATGTTGGGCTACATCCACGAGCTTTGGCGCCCCATGCCTGGTCGCTTCAAAGACTATATTGCCAATCCTAAATCCAACGGTTACCAGTCTATCCATACAACGGTTTATGGGCCAAAAGGGCCTATTGAAATTCAAATCCGTACTAAGGAAATGCACCAAGTTGCCGAATACGGGGTTGCAGCTCACTGGGCTTACAAGAAAGGTATCAAGGGCAAGGTAGACTCGAAAGAGTCTGCTTTGGGAATGAACTGGATTAAAGATCTCGTGGAACTCCAAGATGCTTCAAATGGCGATGCTATGGGTTTTGTGGACTCTGTTAAGGAGGATATTTTCTCAGAACGTATCTACGTCTTTACACCAAATGGTGCTGTTCAGGAATTGCCTAAAGATTCGGGGCCTATTGACTTTGCCTATGCCATTCATACCCAAGTCGGTGAAAAGGCTACAGGTGCTAAAGTCAATGGTCGTATGGTTCCTTTGACTGCTAAGCTCAAGACAGGTGATGTGGTTGAGATTGTCACCAATGCTAATTCTTTTGGTCCTAGCCGTGACTGGATTAAGATGGTTAAGACCACCAAGGCCAGAAATAAGATTCGTCAATTCTTTAAAAATCAAGACAAAGAAGCTTCTATCACCAAGGGCGTGAGCTTTTGGTTGGCTACTTCCAAGAGCAGGGCTACATTGCCAATAAATATCTGGACAAGAAGCATATAGAGGAAATTCTCCCCCGTATGAGTGTGCGTAGTGAAGAAGCTCTCTATGCTGCTGTTGGTTTTGGTGAAATTAGTGCTGCTGCTGTTTTCAATCGTTTGACGGAAAAAGAACGCCGTGAGGAAGAGCGTGCGAAGGCAAAAGCTGAAGCTGAAGAGCTAATGAACGGTGGCGAAGTTAAGACTGAGAAGAAAGAAGTTCTTAAAGTTAAGAGTGAAAATGGCGTCATCATTCAAGGTGCTTCAGGTCTCCTCATGCGTATCGCTAAGTGCTGTAACCCAGTGCCTGGAGACGAAATTGAAGGTTACATCACTAAAGGACGTGGTATCGCCATTCACCGTTCAGACTGTCATAATATCAAGAGTCAGGAAGGTTATGAGCAACGTCTAATCGAAGTGGAGTGGGATGAACGTAATGCCAATAAATCTTATTTGGCAGAGATTGACATCTATGGCCTTAACCGTTCTGGTCTGTTGAATGATGTTCTTCAAATCTTGTCAAATACGACCAAGAGCATTGCTACGGTCAATGCGCAACCGACTAAGGACATGAAGTTTGCCAATATTCACGTTAGCTTTGAAATTGCAAACCTTATTGAATTGACTGGTCTTGTGGATAAGATTAAAATTATCCCTGACGTTTACAGTGTTAAACGTACGAATGGGTAAGGAGTTACTGCGATGAAGATTGTAATTCAGCGCGTGCAAAGTGCCTCTGTGGTTATTGAGGATTGTACGGTTGGCGCTATTAAGCAGGGACTCTTACTTTTGGTCGGAGTTGGTCCCGAGGACACCAAAGAGGACCTAGAGTATGCAGTTCGTAAGATTGTCAATATGCGCATTTTTTCAGATGAAGATGGCAAGATGAATCTTTCTGTTAAGGATATTGGTGCCCAGATTTTGTCGATTTCTCAGTTTACGCTTTTTGCAGATACGAAAAAAGGGAATCGACCAGCATTTACGGGTGCTGCAAAGCCTGACATGGCTAGTCAGCTCTATGACGATTTCAACCAATCCTTATCAACTCATGTTCCTGTAGAAAGAGGACGCTTTGGTGCAGATATGCAGGTTAGTCTGGTTAATGACGGACCTGTGACCATTATTTTAGATACCAAAAATCGATAAACAAACCATTTCTCGCCTTGTGTGAGAGGTGGTTTTTTTTGTTCTCTCACATGAACTATTTAGGTGATGGATTTTCATTATTTGGGATTTATTTTTTGTCATTTTAAGTAGACTGAATCAAGTGAATATTTAATGAAATTAGAAAATGTTGTTCTCAAATTTCTGAAAAAACCTGACCATTCATGATGAAAAAATTACCGTTTACGAGGATTACCGGAAATTCCCTTGTCTTACAAAAAAGATTAAGTTAACATTAGTTTCATAAGAAACACCAAGCGATTTTTATGAAACTAAAAATAACTCGAGTTTACAGCATGCAAATACAAATAGTGATAATTTGAAACGCCGAGGTGATTTAAACTTTTTTAGAGGGATAGAGAGATATGTCAAAGAAAGTAGCGTCAACTAAATTATTATCAGGTTTGTTTGTAGTCGGTGGTGTCCTAGGGATGAATCAGATTGCCAAGGCAGATAACGTTGTCAGTTCCGAAGCAACCAACCCCGCCATTACCAGCAAGGCAGATAACTTGGTCGTGGTACCAACTGAGGTGGTTGCTCCAGTTGCAACAACAGAAATAGGTCCATCGTCTGCAGCTGTTACGACAGATACGGCAACAACTGCGACTGCTACCACAGTATTTTCCCAAGCGGTACCAACAGAGAGTGCTAGCTCAGAAACGCTTGTAGCCAGTGAAGCACTAGCTCCTGAATCAGCTGCTGTGGAAACCATCACATCATCATCTGATAATGCTACTGATGCAGGACGCCATTCAACTGCTCAAGTAACACCAGTTACAGAAGTGACAGAGCAAAACTTGAATGGTAATGCCTACTTGACAGATCCAGAAACAACAAAAGCAGCTTATAGCAAGACAGATGGTGATATTAATTATTCCGTTGTTGTATCTAATCCAACAGCAGAAACTCAAACTTTGACTGTCAATTTGACACTTCAACATGCTTCAGAAATTATCGGTCAAGATAACGTTGACCTTACGCTAGCGGCAGGAGCTTCAGCTAAGGTTTCAAACTTGACAGTAGCGTCAGAGTGGTTGACAAATAATACAGGTTACTTGGTGACAATCAGTGTCAACGATAAATCAGGTAGTACTTTGTCAAGCAAGCGTGCTGGCTTGTCTGTTGAAGATGATTGGACAGTTTTCCCACGTTACGGTATCGTAGCAGGTTCGCCAACTGATCAAAACAGTATTCTTGTTAAAAATCTTGAAGCCTACCGTAAAGAGCTTGAGCTCATGAAGTCTATGAATATCAACTCATATTTCTTCTATGACGCTTATAATGAAGCTACAGATCCTTTCCCAGAAGGTGTCGATAGCTTTGTTCAAAAATGGAATACCTGGAGTCACACTCAGGTTGACACTAAGGCTGTTAAAGAATTGGTTGACCAAGTTCATAAGTCAGGTGCTGTTGCCATGCTTTATAACATGATTTCAGCAGATTCAAATCCAAAGAATCCAGCCCTTCCACTTGCTGCTTTGGCTTATAACTTCTACGATAGCTTTGGTAAGAAGGGTGAACCGATGACTTACACTATCGGTGACAACCCAACTCAAGTTTACTATGATCCAGCTAATCCTGATTGGCAAAAATACATTGCAGGTGTCATGAAATCAGCTATGGATCGTATGGGATTCGATGGTTGGCAAGGTGATACAATTGGTGACAACCGTGTGACTGATTATGAGCACCGTAACAGCACAGACGAGGCTGACTCACACATGATGTCTGATTCATATGCATCATTTATTAATGCCATGAAGGACCTCATCGGTGAAAAGTACTACATCACAATCAATGATGTTAATGGTGGTAATGATGATAAACTAGCCAAGGCACGTCAAGATGTTGTTTATAATGAGCTTTGGACAAACGGTGGTTCAGTTATTCCAGGGCGTATGCAGGTTGCCTATGGTGATTTGAAAGCACGTATCGATATGGTACGCAATAAAACTGGTAAATCACTTATCGTTGGTGCCTACATGGAAGAACCAGGTATTGACTATACTGTTCCTGGAGGAAAAGCAACTAA
>JBKWCO010000001.1:16225-27800 GCA_046975465.1 Streptococcus sp.
ATTGCGGCCCTTGCCAATGCTAATGCAGCCCTTAACGTTCTTCAAAGTGCTTATTACCCAACACAATACCTCAGTGTAGCTAAGGATACTATTCGTAAGCTTTACAATTACCAACAGTTTATCACTGCTTATGAAAATCTTCTCCGTGGTGAGGGTGTGACTAACAGCACTCAGTCTGTATCTACCAAGAATGCTGCTGGTGAAATCCTTTCTAAAGATGCTCTTGGTGTGACAGGAGATCAAGTTTGGACATTTGCTAAATCAGGAAAAGGTTTCTCAACTGTTCAAATGATTAACATGATGGGCATCAATGCGGGCTGGCATAATGAAGAGGGTTATGCGGACAATAAAACACCGGACGCACAAGAAAATCTCACAGTTCGTCTTAGTCTAGCAGGTAAAACAGCTCAAGAAGCAGCTAAAATTGCTGATCAAGTCTATGTGACATCACCAGATGATTGGGCAACTTCAAGCATGAAGAAGGCACAAGCAAGCCTTGAAACAGATGAAAATGGTCAACCAGTGCTTGTCATTTCAGTTCCTAAACTAACTCTTTGGAACATGCTCTATATCAAGGAAGACACAACAGCAACACCGGTAGAACCAGTTATCTTGAAACCAGTTACTAACCAATCTGGTAAGAAAGTGGATAATACCGTAACATCTGAAGCAAGCTCAGAAACAGCTAAATCAGAAAATACAACAGTAAACAAAGATTCAGAGACTCAAACTGATACGAAACCATCTGTTGAAGCTCCTAAACTAGATGAAACAATGCAACCAGCACCATCAGTTGATACACTCATAAAATCAGCAGCTATCCCAGTATCTATGGAATCAGAAGCACCATTTGATGAGAAATATGGTGACCTGGTATCTAACTCTGGTCAAGGAGCGCCAGAATCAGCTTCAGTAAATACACTAGCTTCGGAGGCCCTAAGCTTAGCGACTTCAGAAGCATCATCAGACATTTTAGAAAGTGCAACGATATCATCAGCAACCTCAGTCAACACAAGGGATTCAGCATCTTCAATATCTGAATCAGAACCTGCAAGCAGTGCCATGGTCTCAGAGTCGGCCATTGTAACGACAACAGTCGTTTCAGAATCAGAAGTAGTTGAAGAACCAGCTGTTTCATTGACAGAATCAGAAAGTCAAGTGAGCACTTCAGAAGTGACTTCGGCGATTTCAGAAACAGTAAGCACATCTGAGGAAGTCATCCTTGATGGACTATCAGAAAACATCAATAGTTGGAATAGACTCTCTGTAGCTCCTCGCGTCTCAGAAACCTTACCAAGTACTTCTGAAACGATTACAGAAGCAGCATCACTCTTTAGCAACTATGCAAGATATTCAGAAACAGCAAGCTCAGAATCTCACTCTATGGTAGCAGCTTCTTCAGAAGTTTCTATTGAAAAATTAGCAGTATCTATCTTGAAAGATACTGAGGGTGGTTTGTACGATGCAACAACCATCAGAAATATTGTTGAGATGATTGATAGCATTACAACAAATGTCAGCTATACTCGCAGTAGCCGTCAAGACCTTGTCAATACAGCTTCGTCAGATAATACTTACAATGGTAGTCAAGATCTTAACCTTGCAAGTAAGACAACGACACAAGCAGGTGAAAAAGGAACAACTGAAGACCTTAAGGCTACAATTGCTAAAACAGCAAAATCTCACAAGTGGGGAGAACATGCTGTAGCTATCCTTACAGCTATTGTCCTTGCAGGTGCGGCAACCCTTGCAGCTCTTCGTAACTTCTTGATGTCAAAAAAAGTTGATAAATAATAAGTAGAACTCTTTGTGTAAACAAGGAGTTTTCTTTATACTGGCTGCTATTTTTTCTGAAAATTGTGATACAATAGAAATAGTTTGAATATTGTGTCAAAGGAGAGCCAATGATTACTGCAAATGATATCGTAAAGGCTAATGAAGTCTTAAAAAACGTGGTGGAACGCACACCACTAGATTTTGATCGCTACTTATCTGAAAAATACGGGGCGACCATTTACATTAAAAAAGAAAATATGCAAAAGGTACGCTCTTTTAAATTGCGTGGAGCCTACTATGCTATCCATCAATTGAGTGATGAGGATAAGGCACGTGGTGTGGTTTGTGCTTCAGCCGGCAACCATGCTCAAGGGGTTGCTTATACTTGTAATGAGATGAAGATTCCGGCAACCATCTTTATGCCAGTAACAACACCTCTCCAAAAAATTGGTCAAGTCCGTTTCTTTGGTGGCAAGTTTGTAACAATCAAATTGGTGGGAGATACCTTTGATGCTTCTGCCCAAGCAGCACAGGAATATACCAAGTCTGAAGGGATGACTTTTATTGATCCATTCGACGATTATAATGTCCAAGCAGGGCAAGGAACTGTTGCTTATGAAATTTATGAGCAGGCTCAAGAGGAAGGTGTTTCCTTCGATAGTATCTTAGTTCCAGTCGGAGGTGGTGGCCTTATCTCTGGTGTGGCTACTTATATCAAGGATGTGGCACCGTCTATGGAAGTTATCGGTGTTGAAGCTAGTGGTGCTCGTAGCATGAGAGCAGCTTTTGACCGTGGCTATCCTGTAAAACTCGAAGAAATCGATAAATTTGCGGATGGGATTGCTGTCCAAAAGGTGGGAACCAAAACTTACGAGGTGGCTCGTAAACATGTGGATCGCCTCTTGGGTGTTGATGAAGGGCTGATTTCAGAAACCTTAATTGATATGTACTCTAAAGTTGGTACCATCGCAGAACCTGCAGGTGCAGCTTCTGTAGCGGCCCTTGAAGTGATTAAAGATGAGATTAAGGGAAAAACCATCGTTTGTATCATCTCAGGAGGTAACAATGACATCAACCGTATGCCAGAGATGGAAGAACGTGCCCTTATTTATAATGGCATCAAGCATTACTTTGTGGTTAACTTCCCACAACGTCCTGGTGCCCTTCGTGAATTTGTAAATGATATCTTGGGACCAAATGACGACATCACTCGTTTTGAGTACATCAAACGTGCTAATAAAGGAAAAGGTCCGGTTCTCATTGGTATAGCTCTTAGTGATAAAAATGATTATGATGGACTTCTCGAGCGTCTTTCGGCCTTTGACCCAAGTTATATCAACCTTCACGGTAACGAAACACTATACAATATGCTTGTCTGAGGACAGGTTCAGACAATGAAAAAAGAATCGACGAAGTCGGTTCTTTTCTACTTTGACTTAGCTATAAAGTGATACTAATGCCTTATCTTCAAACTAAAACCCCAGTATTTCTACTGAGGTTTTCTTTATTCGATAATTAAGAGTCCATCTTTGATGGCGAATGGATTGTCTTTATTGATGCGGTCGTAGAACATGATACCGTTAGTATGGTCGATTTCATGTTGAACAACGATTGAGTTGTAACCACGGAGTTTAACACGTTGCTTTTCGCCCTCTTTGTTGAAGTATTCAACAGTTACTCGAGCATGACGAACCACGTAACCAGGAACATCGCGGTCAACTGAGAGGCATCCTTCGCCATCGCCCAAAGCAGCATCCTGAACAGAATGGGCAACTACTTTAGGGTTGTACATGATTTCTTGAAGACTATATGCTTCTTTTGGTGGATTACCTTCAGCGTCTTCAGGATTTGGAACGAGAACGGCGATAATGCGTTTTGAAATATCTAATTGTGGGGCTGCTAGACCGACACCTCCACGAAGCCCCATTTTTCAGCAATGATAGGATCCTGTGAGTTACGAAGAAACTGCATCATTTTTTCGCCTAGGATAATGTCTTCGTCTGATAGTGGGAAGGTTACATCTTCAGCGACAGCACGCAAGGTTGGATTTCCTTCGCGAATGATATCATTCATATCAATCATATGGCTGGCGCGGATAATTTTGGTTTGAGCGTCCATTTGTTTACCTCTATTTTCTTTGATTTACTTGTTTATAACTATAGCACAAAAGGGTTGAAAATTAAACCATCAAGGGTTAAAGTGAGGCTTTTTCTAATCGATAAAAGCCAGTTTTTCCAAGGTTTTTTTCTCTAAAATACGATAGGTTTTAAAGGCCTCTTTTTCGATAATCCCCTGGTCGATAAATTGTTTGATGACTCGCTGTACATGACGATAGCTAGTCCCAAAACCGGAAGCTAAAATAGATGGCGACAGTTGGAAGTTACCTTCTTCCTCAATACTCAAGATGTGGGTAGCCAACGCTCTTTGACAGAGTAGCTAGCATTCGTTGAAGCAGTGATACCTTGCTTATGCAGTGCCATAGCTAGGTTACGTCCAATTTGGTAGAGAAAAACAGGGTCTTTGAGGAGTTCTTCTTTATTATTTAATGGGAGCTGAACTGCTTGAACCTCTTCTAAAGCAATGACTGATGATCCTGCTGGTTGGTTGGTCATGAGTTCTACATCTCCCAATATCTGAGGCTGATTGAGCGTTTCTAGGATGTGTTCTTTACCATTGAAGAGAGAACGAACAATTTTTACCTTTCCTGATAAAATGTAGGTCAGCTCAGTGATAGCTTGCCCTTGGGTACAAATATAATCGTTTTTTTGAAAGGTGACTTTCTGTAATTGGTTGAGGTAGGGGGGTGGAAAGACCTGGTCAAGTTGAGGTCTTATGGTATGATTACGCATACATCTCCTTTTTTAGGACCTAGGTCCTATTTTTTAAAGTCTCCTTAGATTATAATGAAAAAATAACTATTAGACAAGTAAGGAAAGGATGTTCTTATCCCTATATTATGACACGAATTTTAGAAAAAATGAGCCTGCTTGGGCTATCCTTGCTCTTGATTTCGGCCTTTTCGATTTCAACAGCATTACCACCTATGTTGGACTACTATAGCCCAACCTTTTCTGCCGCGCAAGTGGAGCTTTTAGTATCTGTCCCTTCATTTTCCGTAGTAGCGATGCTCTTGCTTAATTCATTTATTGACAAATGGCTAAGTGATAGACAGCTAATTGTGACTGGATTGCTCTTACTTAGTAGTGCTGGGATTTTTCCTTTTTTTGTACAAGCCTATCCTCTTGTCTTACTGTCACGTATTGCTTTTGGAATGGGAATTGGTCTCATCAATGCTAAGGCTATTTCCATTATCAGTCAGCGTTATCAGGGCAAAGAGAGGGTTCAAATGCTTGGATTCGAGGTTCCGTGGAATTGATTGGTGGGGCATCGTGTTCCCTTTTGGTTGGACAATTACTGAAAATTCATTGGACACTTGCTTTTCTTATCTATGGTTTTGGTTTTATCATCCTAGCCATGTACCTCCTTTTGTACTACCTATGGAGCAGACAGCGAAGAAAGAGGCACAAAAAGTAAACAAGGTCTGGATAAAAAAGATTTGGCTATGATTTTAGGTATGGCCTTCTTAGCAGGCTTTGTGATTTGCATTAATTCATCGATTAGTTTGCGCGTGCCCCTGTTTCAAATTGATGGTAAGACCATTGCAAGTGGACAATCAGCTCTGATCCTTAGTTTGGAGCAGGGAATTGGGATTGTAGCTGGACTTAGTTTTGCCTCACTAATCGGTCACATTAAGCACCGTCTCTTGCCAATGGCGCTGTTTTGCCTATCTACTTGCCTACTTGGAATATCCCTAGCTAACAACTTGCTGATATTGATTTTGTCTTCTGTTGGTGTTGGTTTCTTTTAC
The DNA here is from genome assembly GCA_046975465.1 of Streptococcus sp. Lineage (GTDB taxonomy): Bacteria > Bacillota > Bacilli > Lactobacillales > Streptococcaceae > Streptococcus. Next base: position 21,870 of record JBKWCO010000001.1, read on the forward strand.
AATATTGTTTTGACCATTATCTTTAACCGTCTTTCTGAACGTATTACTAGAAATTTGCTGAATAAGGCGACAGCTTATGTTCTTCTAGGATGCAACTTAGGCTCAGCCGTATCTCCTTATGTTTTAAAATTGTTGGCACTGGTCTCTCCGAGTTTTAGTTGGATTTTCCTAGCTTATGCTGTGGTCAGTTTTCTACTTTTCCTAGGATTCCTTCTAAATTCAAAATGGTCAAAAAAGCCTAGGCCATGAAAGTCTTAAACAGGGAATCTTACGATTGACAAAGATTAGTAGATAAGCTAAAATAGAGAGGTCGTAAAGACAAACCAACTCTTTCTTGGTTTTAGGAGAGCCAATCCTAAGACTCGGATGGAGCAAAAAAAGGAGAAAAAACATGGCAATCTCAAAAGAGAAAAAAAATGAAATCATTGCTCAATACGCACGTCACGAAGGTGACACTGGTTCAGTAGAGGTTCAAGTTGCTGTCCTTACTTGGGAAATCAACCACCTTAACGAACACATTAAACAACACAAAAAAGACCACGCTACTTACCGTGGTTTGATGAAAAAAATCGGTCACCGTCGTAACTTGTTGGCATACCTTCGCCGCACAGACGTTAACCGTTACCGTGAGTTGATCAGCTCACTCGGACTCCGTCGTTAATAACGATACTAAGGGCGTAGAAAATCCGTATGAAAATAGGCAAACGACGTCGTGTTCAAGGAACACAAGGAGTTTCATCTTTTCACTAGGATTTTAGCCCAGTTCAAAACAGCTCTCTAGACTCAGAGGGCTGTTATTTTTGTCTTTGGTTTATATTTAATTCAAGATACAAAGGCCGTCAAAGCACAAAGCAAAAATAGGAAAATTGACGAAGAAACCTCAGTTTCTAGGAAATTTTATCTTTTTGCCAAGTGCTTAGGCCGTGTTCGATTGAATACAAAAAGTTAAGTTACTCTGTTATAGGGTAGCTTTTCTTTTTACTAGAATTTCAGTATTATCTTCGGCTTCGGTTCCTAGCATCGTAAGGTAAAATAAACCAGATTCATCTCCTTCGGGGAGATTTTTTATTTTCACTAGGATTTTAGCTCGAGTTCAAAACAGCTCTCTAGACTCAGAGGGCTGTTATTTTTGTCTTTGGTTTATGTTTAATTCAAGATACGAAGACCGTTAAAAGCACAAAGCAAAAATAGGAAAATGGACGAAGAAACTTCAGTTTCTAGGAGATTTTATCTTTTTGCCAAGTGCTTAGGTCATGTTCAATTGAATACACGAAGATAGAACTGCTCTATGAAGGGTGGTTTTTCTTTTTCACTAGGATTTTAGCCCGAGTTCAGGGACACCGTCTTTGGAGGGTGTATTCCTCTCAAAATGTCGTTTACAATTAGTAACAATGACTTAAACATAAAGCAAAAATGACCTCCAGATTTTAGGTCTGGAGGCATCTTCTATGTTAATATTTTTTGATAACTGTTTGAAATTGAGGGAGTTGATGGATAGCAGTTCCGATAAGGATACCTAACATATTTAAGATGATATCTCCCAAATCAAAGACTCCCAAATGTCCGAAGTACTGAATGGATTCGACGGAGAAAAGGGTAAGGAGACAAAGTAGGAGATTACTCAATCGTGAAGAAAAGAGGAGTCCCAGAGGAATGAACATTAACAGGTTCATGATGGGAACGAAGTGGCTCCCCCAGTATAATTCCCGAGCGAAGGAAAGGGGGTTAAGCGAGAGACCTTGGGTACCAATGTTTTTCAAGAAAAGTAGGTAGAAGAGAGCAAGAAAGTAAATGAAGTAGAGTAGGAGTAGTGTCTGTTTTTTCAGCTTTCTAGTAAGAAGGAGTTTCAAAAAAGCGTAGACAAAGTAACTCAGTAGGACAATAATGACTAGGTTGAGTAAGACTTGAAAGTAGGAGCCATAATGGGCGATGTAATGAACGTACTGTTCGAGATGCCCCCTATAAAACCAATAAGACAAGGCCAGTGAGAGCATTCCTAGTAAGATGTTACTCAATGTTTTTAATGTTTTTGCCACTTTGCTCCTCCATTTGCATATGATGAGTACACATTATATCAAAAAAACGTTTAAAGAAAGTTAAGAAACTGTAACGAAGTTTTGATAGAATAAAAGGATAAGGCAGAATCAAAGACTAAAAAAGGACTTTGAAACAGCAACTCTACTTTTGACTAACAATTTAATGATTTTTGTAAACAGGCTATGAAAGCTTATAAAATAATTAAATTTTAAAAATTAGGAGTCAGCACCTTGTTTCAAGATTATTAAAATGTTATTATATAGTAGTGAATTTTTAACATAAAAAGGAGTTCGTCTTATGAATAAAAAGGTTTTGGCGACAGCTGGAATTGCAGCACTTGCAGTTTCTGCTACAGTTGCTAAAGCTGATGAGGTAACGACAAACGATCAAGCCTCAACAACAGCATCAGTATCATCGACAGCTACACAAGCTGTCCCAACTCAAGCTCAAGTCGAAGCGGCTAGAGAAGAAGCCAGCGCTGCAAATCAAGCAGTATCGCAACAAGAGTCAGTTGTTGCTAATCATGAAGTAGCTGCAAACCAGGCTCAAGCAAACCTAGCGACAGCAGATGCTAACTTGCAAAAGGCACAAACAGCAGCCGATGAAGCAAGTCCAGAAACTATTGCTGCCGCTCAAGGTCAAGTAACTACTGCTGAAAATGCAGCTAAGGAAGCTAAGTCAGCAGTCGAAACAGCTCAATCAGCAGAAAAAACTGCTAAAGATGCAGCAGACAAACAGCAAGCCGTCGTTAATACAGATCAAGCTAATGTCAATGCTAAAGCTACTGAAGTAGCTAATGCTCAAAAATCAGTAGATGCCGCTAAAGCAGCCCTTAATGGTTCTAGCGCTTCTGAGGCAGCTTCAAACCAAGCTAAAGCACAATCAGCTTTTGATGCTGCAACAGCAGCTGAGAAAAAAGCTCAAGAAGAATTGGCAGCCGCTCAGGCAGCTGATAAAGAAAAAGCTACTGCTATTTCAGCTAAAGAAGGGCAATTGACTGCAGATCAAAATGCAGCTAACCAAGCTAAAGCAGCTTATGAAAATGCCCAAACAGTAGCCAATGAAAAAGCAGCCGCTCTTGCAGCCGCTGAAGCAGCTAAGAAAAAAGCAGAATCTTCAACAACTTCAACAGCTAATGTTCGTCAAAAATTCTCAGTGTCACAAGAGTATGTCAATGCTCTTAAGATTCATGAGTCTAAAACAGTGACAGCAGCAGAAAAAGCTCAAGCTGAACAAGTCTTGAAGAACGTTAATAAACGTGATCGTGGTAACAATAGTTATCAAGATAATGAAGCGGATAAAAATGTTAAAATTAGTGATTTGAATAACCTTAGTGAAGCTCAAATTACAGATTTGTCATTGTATGCTTCAAGTTTGATTAACCAAATTCGTACAGCCTTTGGTACAACTCAAACATCTGTTTCAAAAGGTAGTGTTCTTGCGGCCGACCGTGTTTCAGACGGTTATGTAGCAGATAACTGGGGTTGGGAAGCTATTACCCATAAACGACATGATAGTGCCGCCCTTGACCGTGCTGGTAAGTCATTTAATAGTGTAAGTATTGGTGAAAACCTTAATACATGGCAAGGTTTGACAGGACCATTCACCCTTAACGACATTAAGAAATATGTCTATGAAGCTATGCTTGACTTCATGTTTAACGGTAATGAGTGGAACCATGCTCGTTCTATCTCTGGACTTACAGCAGATGGTGGTGAGTCTTACATTGGAACAGACATCAGTGTTGTTGCCGGTGCCTTTAACGTTCACGTAAACAATGTCAATAAAAATTCTATCGCTTCTGATAGTAGCTTTGACACAACTAAGATTGCTAACCCATATGTAGGTAACCAATCTCAATCATCTTCAAATGCAAATCTTGCTGCTGCAAAAGCAGCTTATGAAGCTGCTAAGCAAGCTAACGATCAAGCTCAAAGTGACTTGGCTAGCAAGAAAGCGGCTTCTGAGTCAGCAACTCTTAAGCTTAAGAATACTCAGTCAGAACTTGCAGCTCTTAAAGCGACTGCAAGCAAGTTGGCAGCTGCTCAGAATAACCTTTCTGAAAAACAAGCAGCCCTTGCAACTGCTAAATCAGAATTGGAAAAAGCTAACGCTGCAGTTGAAAACCTTAATGCTAACGCACAAGAAAAAGCAGCAGCCCTTAGCAAAGCTCAAGCAACTCTTGATGAAAAACAAGCAGAGCTTCAAACAGCTAAAGCTAAACTTGCGACAAGCTCTGCAACCTTGCAACGTTTGACAAATGCCTACAACGCTGCTAAGCAAGATACTGCTAAGAAACAAGTAGCATTGACACAAGCTAACCAAGCCTTGACTGCTGCTAAGAACCGTGTAGCAGCCCTTACAAATGCTTCAGGTAACCTAGCTAAGGCTAAAGCAGAACGTGCAACAGCCTTTGCTAAATTTACTGCAGCCAAAGGTGCTCTTTCAACTGACCGTGCGAAACTTGTTGAATTGTCTGCTAAACGTGATAAATTAACGAGCGAATACACAACTGTTCAAACAGCCTTCGATAACTACATGAAAGCTAAGGCAGACAAAGAGCTTCAAACACAATTGGCTAAAGAGTATGCTAACATTACATCTAAAGGTCTCACACCAGTACCTGTTTACGATGTAGATGGTAAAGTTATTGCTTTCACAACACAAGAACAAGCAGCTCAAACTGTAGCTCAAGTTCCTGTAAATTATGGTCAAACAAAAGCTGAGAAACAAGCTCCTGTACAAGAAGCAGACAGCTTGCCAGAAACAGGTGAGTCAACTGCAGCAGGATTCAGTCTTGTAGGTCTCTTCATGACACTATTGGCCTTCCTTGGTTTCGTTGACAGACGTACACGTCGTAACTAATCATATAGACAAAAAAACGGCAACTGCCGTTTTTTTATATGTCTGAGAATCTAAAAAAGTTAAGGTCGAAACCTTAACTTTTTGTTCTAACAGAAACGTTTGAGGAATTCCTTGGTACGTTCTTCTTTAGGATTTTCAAAGATTTGTTCTGGGCTACCTTGTTCAGCGATTACCCCTTTATCCATGAAGATGACACGGTCTGAAACATCACGTGCGAACTCCATTTCATGGGTAACGATAATCATGGTCAAACCAGTTTCAGATAGCTCCTGCATAGTCTTGAGTACTTCCCCTACCATTTCTGGGTCAAGGGCTGAAGTTGGCTCATCAAAGAGGATGGCTTCTGGATCAACAGAGAGGGCACGGGCAATAGCCACACGTTGTTTTTGTCCCCCTGAAAGTTGTTTTGGTTTAGCTTTCCAGTATTGTTCCCCCATACCAACTTTCTCCAAGTTAGCTTTGGCGATGCTTTCAGCTTCTTTACGGTCACGTTTGAGAACAGTTGTTTGAGCTACGATAGCATTTTCCAAGACATTAAGGTTTTCAAAGAGGTTGAAGGATTGGAAAACCATACCGAGTCTTTCACGATAGGTAGTGAGGTCGTAACCTTTTTCAAGGACGTTGTCCCCATGATAGAGGATTTCACCACCTGAAGGTGACTCGAGTAGGTTAATAGAGCGAAGGAAGGTTGATTTCCCTGAACCTGAAGAACCAATAATTGAGATAACCTCACCCTTTTTGACACTGAGGGAGATATCTTTGAGGACTTCATTTTTTCCGTATGATTTTTTGAGGTTTTTAATTTCTAAAATCGTCTCAGTCATTAGTGAACCCCTCCTTGTGTGTAAGTATCTTGATCCAAACGGCGTTCTACATAACGCAAGATGCGTGTCACTGTGAAGGTAAGGACAAAGTAGATTGCTGCGATAACAAAGAATGTTTGGAAGTATTGATAAGTTTGGCTTGCGACAGTGTTACCTGCGAAGTAAAGTTCCACAACAGAAATAACGTTCAAAACAGAGGTATCCT
>JBKWCO010000002.1:0-26649 GCA_046975465.1 Streptococcus sp.
AAGTATCAAAAGAATACTTTTCTTTGATATCTGTCGCCTGAAAATCTCTTACTTGAAAACTAGCTACAATCACAAATAAATTAGCAATAGCATATGCAAAACTATAGATATCTGCTGAAGCACTATCTAAAACACGAGTAACAATAAAAAGAAGGATTACGGAAACAGCTGCGGAAGACATACTACCAAGGATATTCCAGAAAAAAACTTTTTGGGGAGTTACATTTTTCAAGTACTTTACTCTCTTTCGATTAACAATATTCCACTAATTATATCATATTCTCAATGAAAAGAGAGAACAGCAATACACCTGTTCTCTCTGTTGAAATCAAAAAATATTTGAGTTTATTTCACTTCTGTTTGTAAAACTCTTTCAAAGCATCTTGCCATGTTGGAATGACAACCGTAGCCTTAGCTTTTGCCAAGCTCATTGCTGAGTTAAGTGATTTTAGCTTTAGCTGGGAATTGGCTTGAATCTACAGGTTTCACCTCATCAGTATCTTTTAGGATTTCAACCGCAAAGTCATACCAAGTTATCTTCAGCCGCATCGTTGACAGTGATAATAACCATATTCCTTACGGTTTTCAGCCAAATAAGTCATAAACTCTGCCAAAGTACGTGTCCAAGTTGGACGACCATGTTGGTCATTAACAACTGTGAGTGTCTTGTGAGTCTTAGCAAGATTTTGCATGGTGAAGACAAAGTTCTTACCATAGTTACCGAACACCCAGGAAGTACGGATAATGTAGTAGTTAGTCACATGTTTTTCAACTAGCTCTTCACCCATACGTTTTGTACGACCGTACTCTGTCTGTGGATCTGGTTTATCATCAACTTCCCACTCTTGACCGACTGGTTTTTCACCATCGAAAACGTAGTCTGTTGAAATATAAACTAGCGTTGCACCATGTTTTTCAGCAGCCTTAGCGACATTTTCAGTACCTGTCACGTTAATGGCATAGTCAAGTTCTTTGCCTTCATCTTCAGCAGCATCTACTGCAGTATAAGCTGCACAGTGGTAGACCAAACTTGGCTTCACTTCTGCGAACACTTCGTCTACTTTCTCAGCATTTGTAATGTCCATCTCAGCTACGTCTACTGCTACATATTCTTCGTTGCGTTCGTCAAGAAGGTGACGAAGTTCAGTTCGAGTTGGCCATTTGCACCTGTTACTAGAATCATAATATTCTCCTCGTAATTACATAATATTAGTTTCATTTTAACAAAAAAGCAGAAAAAATCTGCTTTATTCTGTGTTTATCTAATTCCTATTTCATGAATAGATATAATTGTTCATCTTTAGAATAAAGATCAAACAATTTTGTAGTTTCTAGTAACTTATAACTGGAATCTAGATGTGTTGTATCAAAAGGTTTGAACTCAACATCTAATTTTGTCAAACTGTTAAATCTCTTAGTCATGTCCCAAGAAATATTGGTATTGGGCATCACTAAACTTCCAATTAAGGGATAAACAGAACTAGTATTTTCATAAATCGGTGAATTCGGAAGGAATTTATTCAAATTAACGACTTGGTTATTCTTATTGACATATTTGTTTAACGTATTTCCTACAATCGAACTTTGAGTTTCAAATATTGTATTTTGCTGTTTCAATGTACTAACATAAATAAGTGAAAATGTTAACATATAAAAAACAAATATGCCAGAAACTGATGATTTGATAATACTCAAAATACTATTCTTACTACTTATACCCACAATTACAACTAAAATAATTGAGATAAATGCACCTAGCCCATACTCATATCTAGGTCTCATTAAATAAAATTGCATTGGGAGTGCTAAGTAGGCACCATAGCTAATCACACTACCTACAGACAGCCAAATGAATGTATATAATAGACTAAATATCTTCTTCTGTTTACCACTAATAAGGATATTTACTATCAGCAAAAAGAGTAATACTATAACAAGGTAAATCCATGTCTTAGAACTTTGAAGATAGATATTTTTAAGATATCCTTTAGCATTGCCTAATATAACACTCGGAAGTTGAAATAATCCTGGAGTCTTCCCTTGTTCCGCAAATATCGGTGGTTTAATAGTAATTTGTACTTTATACAAAACCATACCAATAATATATGATATGGCCGAGTTCAGTAACCCCTTAATATTAAATTTATTTCCATAAATAAGCTCTAGAAATACCAATGTCAATACCATCAAAATGTATATTCCAGACGATGCTTGATATGAATTACACATCAAATAAATACATATGATTGAAAAAAGATTAAATAGCTTCTTTGATTCCCAAAAAATAAATGGTAAGAGAGACACTAATATGCTCAACGACATAAATGGGTTATCGAATCTAAAACTCAGTGCTTCTAGAAACCATGGATTAACACCGATAACTATTGAAGATAAAGTCAAAGCTAGATTAACTTTTTCGAAGGAAATAAAACAAAAAGTAAAGTTACACTTGCAAAAGTTAAAATAAATGCTGAGATAATATTTGTAGAAAGTCCCGGATCAGTTAAATGACTTCCACCTTGAATTAACCGAGCAGATATCTCGCTAAGATATCTCGAATAATGTTCTGAGAAGCCAGAATATCCTTCCAATTGTCGACCTATATCATCAATATATGGGAACTCTGCTAAACCAATATTAATGTTTACAACTAGATAAATAGAAAGAATAATAAAGCATGCTTTTTTATTTCTTTTTATAAACTCCCAGAAGTTGCTAAATACTCCTAAAAACTCTTCAATCATTCTTTAGCCCTTCTCCTTAACAATATAAACTGGTCGTTTCTTAGTTTCTAGGAAAATCTTTGAAATATAGTTCCCGATGATACCCAAGGCTAAGAGTTGGATTCCTCCGATAAAGAGGATAATAGAGACAAGGCTCGCCCAACCAGCTACGCTTCCACCAATGGTCAACTTTCTGATGATGACGAAAATAATTCCAACCAAAGAAATCAAGAATGAGAAGGTCCCTGCCCATGTGGCAAGCTTCAAGGGTACTTCTGAGAAGTTGATAAAGCCATCAAGTGAGTAACTCAATAGGCTCCAGAAAGACCATGAAGTCTCTCCCGCCACACGTTCACGATTTTCATAAGAGACGTAGGCCACGTCAAAGCCGACCCAAGAAAAGAGGCCTTTTGAAAAGCGATTGACTTCCTTGAGCTCAAGAATGGCATCAACGACTTGACGAGTCATCAAGCGGAAATCACGTGCCCCATCCACCATTTCAGTATCAGAAACTTTATTAATCAACCAATAGAAAGCCTTAGCAAAGAGTGAACGAATCGGAGGCTCTCCCTTACGATCAGCACGACGGGTCCCAACAACATCATAACCTTCTTGGATTTTAGCATACATCTCGATGAGCAGTTCAGGGGGATCTTGAAGATCGGCATCCATAACTGTGACGTAGTCACCTTGGGCTGCTTCAAGTCCTGCAAGTAAGCCTGCTTCCTTCCCAAAATTACGAGAGAAAGAGAGATAGTGAACATTCTCAAATTGTTTTGAAACCTGTCTCAAAACTTCTAAGGTGCGATCTTTTGAACCGTCATTGACAAAGTAATAGTTGAAAGCCAACTGGTTGGCCATTTGTCGCTCAACTGCCTGACAAGCCTCTAAAAAAGGATGAATAGTCTCTTCCTCGTTATAACAAGGAACAACGATAGCCAGTGTTTTCATAAGATTTCTCCTAACGAATACCTAGGGCGATACGGGCATAACGACTCATCTTTTCAACAGTCCAAGCTGGTGTCCAGACCAACTTAACCTCAGTCTTAGTGACTTCTGGCACTTCTTTCATAGCATCATAAATTTGGTCTGTCAAAAGATCTGCCAAAGGACATCCCATAGTCGTCAAGGTCATATCGATTTCAGTATAGCCATCTTGTTGGAAACGGATATCGTAAATAAGGCCAAGGTTGACAATATCAATCCCCAACTCTGGATCAATGACCATTTCTAAGGCTTCCAAGATACGGTCTTTGATTTTTTCAATTTCTGCTTCAGTGTATTTTACTTCAGACATAGCTTTTCCTCCAAAATCAGGGCCTAATAATCAGGCCCCTTCCATTTACTATCTTAGTCTTCAATAAAGTCTTTAAGTTGTTTACTACGACTTGGGTGGCGCAATTTACGAAGGGCTTTAGCTTCAATCTGACGAATACGTTCACGCGTAACGTTGAAGACTTTACCAACATCTTCCAAAGTACGCATCTTCCCATCATCAAGACCGATACGAAGACGAAGAACATTCTCTTCACGGTCTGTCAAAGTATCAAGGACTTCATCCAATTGTTCACGAAGAACGACACGAGTTGTGTAATCTACTGGATTTTCAATAACTTCATCCTCGATAAAGTCACCCAAATGGCTATCATCTTCTTCACCGATAGGTGTTTCAAGAGAAACTGGCTCTTGAGCAATCTTAAGGATTTCACGAACCTTATCTGGAGTCATATCCATACGTTCAGCGATTTGCTCAGGAGTTGGATCTTGTCCCAACTCTTGCAAGAGGTTACGTTGCTCACGTACCAATTTATTAATAGTTTCAACCATGTGAACTGGGATACGGATGGTACGTGCTTGGTCTGCGATAGCACGAGTGATTGCTTGACGGATCCACCATGTCGCATAAGTTGAGAATTTGAAACCTTTAGAGTAGTCAAATTTATCAACGGCTTTCATAAGCCCCATGTTACCTTCTTGAATCAAGTCCAAGAACTGCATACCACGTCCCACATAACGTTTAGCGATTGAGACTACCAAACGAAGGTTGGCTTCTGCCAAACGTTGTTTAGCTTCCAAATCACCATTTTCAACAGCGATAGCCAATTCTTTTTCCTCTTCGTTACTCAAGAGGGGCACTACCCCAATCTCTTTGAGGTACATACGAACAGGGTCATTGACCTTAGCTGAGTTTGAACCAAGTAGCTCCTCGTCTGTCAATTCTTCTGGTTTTGGGGCTTCAACAACATATTTAGATGAAGGATTTCCGTCCTTATCTGTGATAGAGATACCACCGTCTGTCAAACGTTCCAAAAGGTCATCAATCCCATCAGCATCAAGAACAAATGGGATAACTAGTTTCTCTGTGACTTCATCATCAATTGCTGTACCAGCTTTTTTGTGGTTACGAATGAAATCAGCGACTTGAACGCTAAATGCTGTATTTTGTTTTTTCTTTGCCATGTGTTACTCCATATCTCGTTTTTGGGCGATGAGCATCTGCAGGGCTTCCACCGCTGCATCCACATCACCGTGGTTACTTGATTCTCTTATTTGTTTACTTTGCTTACGAAAGTCCTGTTCCCTCAAAAAATGATTTCTACGCTCTTCGATAGCCTGAACTTCTTCAAGACTAGTTTCAGGTGGTAAAATCTCCTCTAAAACCTGATAATAGGCTGTTTGTACCTCTTGAGGAAGCACAGACAAAGCTACCGTGTCAATCTGACCATCCTGCTTAAGAACCCGATAAAGCTCCTCTAGCTCGGCTGTCTGGAAGAAAAATCATCCCGCATCCGGTAATCATTCAAGATCATAGGATGATTAAGCATACGATGGAAGAGTTGATTTTCCGCTCGACGAAGGCCTGTAATCTTAGGTGTAGAAGGTAGTTTGACCGTCCCTCTGAATCCTGACACTGAAGACTCATAAGCACTATTACTAGCAGTCGATAATTGAGCCGTCTGCTGGTTCCTCATAGTCAATCGTTCGTTATTGACCGCTTGCTCAACTTGGAAAAAATCAAAGTCTGGCAAAAGGTCAGCCACCTTGGAAATGTAGGAATTTTGTGCCGTCACAGAAGGGGACTTGGCAATAATCTTAGCAATCTGCTCGACATAGGCAATCTCTGCTTGAAGATTGTCTACATTGGCAGGCTTAAGCTGTCCTATCCAAAATTCCACATCTGAAATGCGGGATTCGACCAAGAGTTTACCCAAAGCCTCTTCAGATGTTTTCTGGAGATATTCATCAGGGTCCATATTGTCTGGAATTTTAACAATATCAACTTGAAAATCCGATAAAAGCTCAAGAGACTTGGCAATCGCATTTTGCCCAGCCTTATCACCATCATAGGTCAGAACAATTTTCTTGGTGAGTTTACGCAGACGATTGACATGTTCAGGAGTCAACGCCGTCCCCATAGAAGCCACAGCATTAACATGCCCAGCCCTATAAGCGGCAATGACATCCATGAATCCCTCCATCAGATAGACCTCATGGGTCTTCTGAATCACCGGCTTAGCCTGATCGAGGTGGTAGAGTTCGTAAGACTTATTGAAAATGCGGGTAGCCCTCGTATTTTTGTACTTGGCTTGTCCTTTTTCAATATCGTCCTTGGTCCAAACACGTCCTGAAAAACCTATTGTCTTACCGAATTCATTTTTGAGCGGAAACATGATTCGATTTTTAAAGGTATCGAAAAGACGATTACTTTCAGAAAGATTAAAAAGACCTGATTCTGTCAGCACCTCTTCGTCGTATTTTTGGAAACAGACTGATAGAGATAATCTGGTTCGTCAGGGGATAGACCAATCTGAAAGGCCTTAAGTAAATCGTCAGTCATGCCACGCTCATAAAGATAAGCACGCGCCGCTTCTCCTATCTTAGTCGTCATCAGTACGGCATGATAGAATTTAAGAGCATCCTCATGAAGATCGTAAAAAGCTTGATTTGGAGAATGCTGCTGTTGGGCTTGCCTTGGCGCATCTATCGTAACTGCGATACCTAAGCGATCTGCCAGAACCTTGACACTTTCTTGGAAAGAAATCTGACGGTATTCTTCTAAAAATTTAAAGACATCCCCAGACTTTCCACAACCAAAGCAATGGTAAAACTGCCTGTCCTCAATAACGTTAAAAAGGGGTTTTCTCCTTATGGAAGGGCAAAGTCCGAGGTAATTGCGACCTGCTCGATTTAGGCTGACAACTTCACCAATCACGTCAACGATATTGGTACTGCTCTTAATATCTTCTATTAAAGCTTTGTCAATTGCCATCTACTCGCCCCTATCTTACCATAATTGCATTACCCTTAATTATAGCATGATGAAAAATGAAAGTAAAATAAAATTGATTTTTAATGAGCAAATACCTTGTCAAGTTTTACAAAATCGGATAAACTATTAAAAGTAAATAAAAGAAAGGATTCATTGTCAAAATGATTAAAGAACTTAAAGACTTTTTGTTCAAGGGTAACGTCCTTGATCTTGCTGTAGCCGTTGTTATGGGGGCTGCTTTCAACGCTATCATCACTTCACTTGTAAGTGATATCATCACTCCACTTATCCTTAACCCAGTTGTTAAGGCTGCTAACGTTGAAAACCTCTCTAAATTGTCATGGAACGGTATCGCATACGGTAGCTTCTTGAGCGCAGTTATCAACTTCATCATCGTTGGTACTACTCTCTTCTTCGTTGTTAAAGCTGCTAGCAAAGCAACTGCTCTTAGCAAAAAAGAAGCTGAGGATGCTGCTGAAGCAGCAGGTCCATCACAAGAAGAATTGCTTACTGAAATCCGCGATCTTCTTGCAAACAAATAATTTTTATTTGTTCAACTAAAGACATATGAAACTCAAGACGTCTGAAATCTCAGACGTCTTATTTTTTTGTACCTCAGGACTACTAACTGACTTATTTATTCGATGAAAAGAAAAAAACTTGAGTCTTCTCAAGTTTTTTTCTGTTAATTTCATTCTTAATTAGAATTTTTTACGTTTGCGAGCTGCTTCTGATTTACGTTTACGTTTTACAGAAGGTTTCGTAATGTTCACGTTTACGAGCCTCTTGAAGAGTACCAGCTTTAGTCACAGAACGTTTGAAACGACGAAGAGCGTCGTCAAGTGATTCGTTTTTACGAACAACTGTTTTTGACATTGAATTCACCTCCTCAAGATAATGTAACATTTTACACGTTCTATTCAAGTATACAAAACTCATCTTTGTCTGTCAAGAAATATCTTTTAGGTTTCCACCTTTGAAATTCTAGATAGGTTTTACTTCCTTAGGCATAATAAAAATTTCTCTAGTCAATACATATACAGAGCATTTTAAATAGTGAGATGACCTAAGTATCACTTCAAAAGCCTTGGTGTACTCCTTTCTCCAATAAGGAGATTATTAACACAACTTTCTGCCACGATAAAACGCCTAAAACTTCTATAGTTTCAGGCGCTGTAGTTTTGAGATTCTAGGTTTGAAACCTCCTTAGGAAACGATAAGTTCCAACTTCACCTAAGGAAAGTCTCAAAGAAGACTTGGTCTTCAAGCTAACTAGAGAAATCATCTCCAGTTCCTATTTTAGTCAACTGCTGTGTATTTAGAAGCATCCTTGATGTACTCGTCGTAAGTACCATCTGCTTTCAATTTCTTGACGACTTTGTTGACTACTTCTTTCAATCTTTCGTTGCCTTTAGCCATAGCGACTGCTTTTGCATCGCCATCATCAACTTTGAGGGCAACGCTTGCCAAAGCCAAATCTGAATTTTGTGCCACGTAACCTTCTGCTACTGGTTTTTCAAGGTCAACAGCATCAACTTGGCCAGATTTCACTTCGTTAATGGCTTCACCCATTGCTGTAAGTGATACGACTGTTGAATCCTTCAATTGTTTCTTAGTAAGTCCTTCTTCGATAGTACCTTTTTGAACGGCTACTTTTTTACCTTTGAAAGCATCAAGGCTTGAGTAGGTAGATTCTTGATCTTTACGAACGATGATAGCATTTTGTGTTTCGTAGTAAGGATCTGAGAAATCAAAGGTTTTCTTACGTTCGGCTGTTACTGAGATACCTGAGATAGCAAGATCAGCCTTACCTGATTGAAGGCTAGAAAGGACATTGTCAAAGCTCATTGTTGTAACTTCAAGCTTAACACCGAGTTCATCAGCGATAGCTTGTGCCAACTTGATATCTGAACCAACTACTTGGTCTTTACCATCTACCAAAGTTTTGAACTCAAATGGTGGATAGTCTGGGCTGACAGCCACGACAAGTTTTTTATTTTCTTTAATAGATTCGTCAGCGTCTTTTTTTGACCCACAAGCTACCAAAGTTACAGCAACAAGGAAAGCCATCGCCCCGAGGAAAAGTTTTTTCATAAGAAACTCCTGTATAAATATATTTTTTGCTTGTTTATTTTATTTAAAATTAGTAGCATTGTCAACATTTATTAAGAAATTGCGACAGTTTTTCTAAGCCCTTTTGAAGGACTTCCTTATCACAACAATAACCGATGCGGACATGGGACTCCTTGTCAAAACGGTTACCTGGAACCACAAGAACACCATAGTCCTGAAGAAGCTCCAAAGCAAAATCTTCGATAGGACGATTCACATCTAGTTTGACGAAAGATGTGGAAACACTGGCAGGTCTAATCCATGACGCCTTAGGTTCCTTGGCAATCCATTCATCCATAAGAGCTAGATTTTCCTCTACAATCTGACGATTACGCTCTAGGATGGCTTCTTTATTTTCCAAGACAAGGGTAGCCACCATATCATCAAAGACACCCGCACAAATCATCGTGTAGTCACGGTAGTCACGCAGAATGTCCGCCACCTCTGTGTTAGAAGCAACCCAACCCACACGAATACCAGGAATGGAATAGGTCTTTGACAGACTATTGACGGCAATGCCCTTTTCATACAAGTCAACGATGGAAGGAGCAGGATGATCAAAATTGCGATAAACCTCATCTGAGAAAATATAGGCACCACTTCCTTAGCAATGGCCACCAACTCCTTGAGATAGGAAGCATCCATAAGGGCACCGGTAGGATTATTAGCATTGTTAATACAAATCATCTTGGTATTAGGACGAATCAGCCGACGCAGTTGATCCAAATCAGGCAACCAGCCCTTATCCTCCTGAACTTCCCAGAAATCCACTTCTGCTCCTAGGGATTTAGGAATATCATAAAGCTGCTGATAGGTGGGATACATAGAGATAACGTGGTCTTCTGGCTCAATCAGAGCATAGAGGGCAAGCATAGTCGCACCTGTAGCCCCATTAGTTTGGAGAATATTATCAACTGGCATATTCTTGTACAAACTTGACACCTTAGCCTTGAACTCTGGTGACCCTTCAATCCAGCCGTAATCCATCTTTTTCTCTAGCAGTTGGGCGAAAAAGGCATCCTTATCATAACCCGACAGATCAAATAATTCGTCCATGGTGAGGGCTTTAATTGAAACACCTGCGATATCATATACAGCAGACTTTTCATGAACATTAAGCCATTCCTCAACACCAAAACGTGGTAGCTTCATAATCTCTCCTTACTTATCTCGTGCTCTGCTCTACGATGTCATTCGTCATTCCTGACTGACTTACCTACTTTGATAATAACTGTTTTTAACATAGAATTCAATAAAAAATAGGGTATTGCCCCATTTTACATTTAAGAATATTTTGAAACTCTCTTTAGTTAGCAAAGTAAGCATCAAATGAGACTTTCCGCCGTGATGAAAGCACCTGAAACGTGTTCGTTTCAGGTGCTTGGAAATTTGAGATCTTAGGTACAAAACCTAGTCATGAAACTTCAAAAATTGGCTGACGTCCGCATCACCTAAGGAAAGTTTCTAAAAGAACTTTTATTCAATTCATCATAGAAACTCTTTTCATTTTACTTACTTTGTTTGTAAGTCGATGCTTCTTTAGCCATTGGTCAAATTTGCCTGAGTTTTTAGTCTCTTTGATGACGGCATTAATTTCTTTAAGCAAGTCATCTGAACCCTTACGTGTTGCGACGGCATAAGCATCTGTGCCATCTGACTTGAGATTAAAGTTGGCAAGGGTTAAATCATCATTTTGAGCGATATAACCTTCTGCAATGGCCTTCTCAAGTACAACTGCTTGAAGCTGACCTGATTTAAGTTCGTTAATCATTTCACCATTTGAAGCTAGTGATACGACACTTGCCTTAGGGATTTGTTTCTTAGCAACTGTTTCTTGAACAGACCCTTTTTGCGTACCGACCGTTTGTTTTGCGAGACTATCAGTGCTTGTATAGTCATTTACCTTGTTTTTTTTGACAATCACTACATTTTCAGCGTTAATAGCTATCAGAAAAATCATAGACTTCTTACGCTCGTTTGTTACCGAGATTCCTGCGATGGCAATATCTGCTTTACCAGACTGAACGCTGGCTAGAACATTGTCAAAGACATCACGGAAAATTCAACCTTTACGCCGAGTTTTTCACCGATAGCTTTAGCCAACTCGATGTCTGCTCCAACTAGCGTATCTTTGCCGTTAACCAATGATTTGAACTCAAATGGTGCAAATTCTGATTCTGTTGCCACGACAATTTTCTTCTTTTCCTTAATCGTTTTAGGACTTACTCCCTGACTTCCGCTACAAGCAACTAGAAAGCAGGTAGCGACTAGAGCTGTAAGGATAAACCAAAATTTCTTCATATGATAACTCCTTATTTGCTAGAACTCTTAAGTGAAAGAGTGTAGGCATCTTGAACATAGCTGTCAATCTTACCTTCTTTTTTGAGTTTAGCGATAACCTTATTAACCTTTTCTTTTAGCTTATCGCTTCCTTTAGGCATTGCTACGGCATAGGCATCTTTTGAATCAGACTTGAGCGTGATGTCTGACACAGATAGGTCGCTGTTTTGGTCTACATAACCTTTTGCAATGGCCTTTTCAAGAACTACTCCTTCAACTTGACCAGACTTCAATTCATTGATGGCTTCGCCAGGTTGCGCCAAGGATACCACATTAGCATCTGACAAGTTGGCTTTGGCGATATTTTCTTGAATAGAACCTTTTTGAACGGCTACAGATTTTTTAGCAAAATCACCTGTTTGTTTGTAAGTTCCTGTCGCATCTTTTTTGACAACAAGAACCGTTTCAGACTCATAGTAAGTATCTGAGAAATCGAAGGTTTTCTGACGTTCTTTCGTTGCCGAGATACCAGAAATGGCGATGTCTGCTTTACCAGATTGAACATTTGCTAAGACATTATCAAAAGACATTTCAGAGAATTTGACTTTTACGCCAAGCTCATCTGCAATTGCCTTAGCAATTTCGACATCTGCCCCAACAATCGTATCCTTACCATTTTGAATTGTCTTAAATTCAAAAGGAGCAAAGTGAGGATTAAGAGCAACTGTCAATGTCCCTTTATCTTGTACCTTTTCCAAAGTGTCCTTCGACGAAGAACAAGCTGCTAAAGTTGTCAAAGCAAAGATCCCTGCAAATCCCAACAAAAGTTTTTTCCATGTTTTCATAATCAATCTCTTTTCTATATTTATTAACTATATAAGTATAATAATGTATTATTATTCATTTGTCAATGGGAAAATGGACTTTTATTGATTATAATTTTATTTTTATTAATTTTTGCTTGTTAATCACTAGGAATTTCCTTATTTTAAAGCTCTCCATATCGTTTTAGAAATAATAAAAACTATTCATTCATTTGAATAAATAGTTAGTTCATTTTATTACCAAAATTCTCGGATGAAGTCATCTTCAAGGCGCTCCCGATAGAAAAGTTCGGAAAGTTGATCCTCTTCAAATACTCGCAGGAGGTTGAGCATATCATAGGCTAGATCCATGTTAGGTACATCCTCTCGAGCAACCCAACGGACTTCTCCCTCTACTGTCGAGTGAATGTCTCCTTCAAAGTCTGAAGTTCTATAGAGGAACACTAGATAACGCTCGTCATCTGTCGTGTACCAATGTTTCATACCAACCAATTTAGGATTTTTAATAGTCAAGCCAGTTTCTTCCTTAACCTCACGGATAGCTGATTCTACCAGACCTTCGTGTGCTTCGATATGACCACGGGCAGGGCTGCTCCGACCAGGAATAACGTTTTGGATCACGGATTTGCATGACAATATTTCCATGACCATCTTCAATGAGACACATATTAGTTAAAATAGTTGCTTGTGAACGTGACATATATTTCCTTTCTTACTTATATTGCCTAAGTGATGTAACTAGCCTTAATCCATACTCTTCAGCTCAAGAACCATATCACGAATTTGAGCCGCCAATTCAAAGTCAAGCAATTCTGCTGCTTCATGCATTTGTTTTTGGAGTTTCTTGATGGCTTCTTGACGTTCTTTCTTGTTCATGGCACTGTAATCCACAGTATCCTCTGCCACTTCTGCTTCATTAGCCTTGGTAATAGAAATAAGGTCACGAATTTCTTTCTTAATCGTTTGTGGAACAATGCCATGCTCCTTATTATAGGCCATCTGGATTTCACGACGACGAGCTGTTTCATCCATGGCTTTTTGCATAGACTCTGTAATCTTATCCGCATACATGATAACGTGCCCTTCGCTATTTCGGGCAGCACGTCCAATCGTTTGGATAAGTCCACGTTCATTACGAAGGAAGCCTTCCTTATCAGCATCCAAAATAGCAACCAGACTAACTTCAGGAACGTCAATTCCCTCACGAAGAAGGTTAATACCGATAAGAACATCAAAGACACCCAAACGTAGGTCACGGATAATCTCAGTACGCTCTAGAGTCTTAATGTCAGAGTGCATGTATTTGACCTTGACACCCATTTCCTTGAGATAGTCAGTCAAGTCTTCAGCCATCTTCTTAGTCAAAGTGGTTACGAAGACACGCTCGCCTTTTTCAGTTCGGGCATTGATTTCACCAAGGAGGTCATCCATTTGTCCCATAGTTGGACGCACTTCGACTTCTGGATCAAGAAGCCCTGTCGGACGGATGATTTGCTCAACCACAGTCTCGGTCTGTTCCATCTCATAGTCGCCTGGAGTAGCAGACACATAGACAATCTGATGCACATGACTCTCGAATTCTTCACGTCGAAGTGGACGGTTATCAAGCGCCGATGGCAAACGGAAACCGTAATCAACCAACATCTTCTTACGAGCTTGGTCCCCGTTATACATTCCTTTAATCTGTCCCATTGTCATGTGACTTTCATCAATCATGATGAGGAAGTCTTCTGGGAAGAAATCAAGCAAGGTAAATGGTGGCTCTCCCTCTTTACGACCATCCATATGGCGTGAGTAGTTTTCGACACCATTTGTGTAGCCCATCTCACGGAGCATTTCAACATCGTATTCTGTCCTTTGACGAATACGTTGAGCCTCGATGAGTTTCCCCTCGGCTTCAAATTGCTTAACCTGGGCTTCCATCTCTTCCATAATATTCTTGATGGCTTCTTCCATATGCTCTTCGTTGGTCATAAAGTGAGTCGCCGGGAAAAGAACAAGGTGCTCGACCTCGCCGAGATTGCGTCCGGTCAGGCTCTCAATCTCACAGATGCGGTCAATCTCATCACCGAAAAATTCGACACGAAAGGCGTGCTCATCACGGCTGGCAGGAAAAATTTCGACCACATCGCCACGCACACGGAATTTCCCACGTTGGAAATCAATATCGTTTCGCTCAAACTGGATATCAACCAGGTCATTGAGCAACTTATCTCGAGAAATCTCTTGACCTGGACGAAGGCTGACCGCTGAATCCGCATATTCTTTGGGCGAACCCAAACCGTAAATACAAGAAACAGAAGCCACAACGATCACATCATTACGCTCAAGGAGGGCCGATGTCGCTGAGTGACGGAGCTTATCAATTTCATCATTTACAGAGCTATCTTTTTCGATATAGGTATCTGATGACGGTACATAGGCCTCTGGCTGATAGAAATCATAGTAGGAAACGAAGTATTCTACAGCATTGTCTGGGAAAAACTCCTTGAATTCTCCGTAAAGCTGACCTGCTAAGGTTTTATTGTGGGCGATAACCAAGGTTGGTTTATTCACGCGCTGGATGACCTGACTCATGGTATAGGTCTTACCTGTCCCTGTTGCTCCCTTTAGGATTTGAGCCTTCTCACCACCTTCAATATTATCCACCAAGGTTTCGATGGCCTGAGGTTGGTCCCCAGAAGGTTCATATTTAGAAACCAAATGAATTGGTTGTCTTCTTTTCTATCTATCATGGTTTTTCCTTTCATTTATGTAATCATTCATCTCTTGGTCGGAGAAAATTCTCCTTTAAGCGAATTTGAATCATTCTCTTAGCGACATAGGTACGTTTCTTCCGTGTTGATGACCAAGTTTTTATCATAGGTAACAGCTGTCTCACCATTTTTGAAAAGACAAGCAAACCTGGTACTCTTTTTTCATCAACCCGGCTTATAGTCGAAGACATCGATGCGTTTCAAAGAATATCTCACTGTCGAAGAGTGTCAATATCCTCCATCCGTGTTGTCCAAGCTTTCTTGACAAATTCAATCTCAGATAAGGGAATGTCAAAGGTTCCGTCCACATGCTTCCATAATCAAAAATTGTCATCAAGTTCCAAGAGGTTACCATGACCTTTGAGATTTACGATACCGTCTATGAAGAATAATGGAAAATAAGCCAAAATAAAACAATGACAGCAAGAAACAGTTTGACTGGATTCCATGGAGAGAACTCTAATGAGCTCAGGACAAAGAATCCATAAAGACAAGACGGAAATATAAGGCCAACCACTATTTTCACCTCAACATGAGCCTATCAACTTAACTATCATATTTCCCCTCCAATTTTCTTCTATTTTAACACAGAAGTAAAAAGACCGAGTCTTTGAACTCAGCCTTAAAAGTTTTCTTTCTTCAATTGTAGACGAAGGATGATAATCCCAACTAGGAGAACCACACAGGTAACGATATTCCCTTCTAGGCCAAAGGCCCCACCTGACAACCAATCAGGCACACCTGTCCTGGCCTGAAAGTGCAATAAGCTGCCGCCTGCATTCTGTCCACTAACTGACACACCAACTAGATTTCCTTGCGCAAAGTTCCAAGCACCATGAAGAGCCGCTACACCCCAGATATTATCTGTCTTGAGCATGTAAAGAGCCATGAGAACACCCACTAGAACAATACTGATGAGAGACAAGGCGGTAACTCCTTGATTTCCCAAGTGTAGCATTGAAAAGAGAGAACTTGAAATAGCAATTCCCCAAGAAAGGTTCAATCTATTAGTCACCGTCTGAAGCAACCAACCACGTGTCACCAGTTCCTCGGTTCCACCTTGGATAAACCAGAAAGGTATTAGGGAAAGTATGTATAAGAGGGTTTTCTGCGAAAAGTCTACCTTCACAAATTCTAAACCGCCTAGTAAATAAGTCCCAAGGAAACTAACTAACAAGAGCAAAGTCCAAGTCCCCAACCTTTAAGCAAGTTCAACCAAATATGACCCTTGAAAAATCCAAGTGTACGAATGGGACGTTTTTCAACAACTTTAACCCAGAAAAAGATAGCTAAGGCAGTAAAGGCAAAGGCTCCCAACTGAAAATACAAGGTTGAAAATATTTTATAGTAAATCGAATGTATATCCTGGAACTGAATGTTGCCATTTAATACTAAGAACGAAAGAACAATAGCCATTGGAATTCCCACAACAATCCCTGATAGAAATCCACTTATAAGGAAATAACCAAAGGCAATAAAACAGGACAGCATAATCATCAGCCAACTTGGGACTTTATCATATAGGCTAGTATATTTCTCAAGCATACGTTTCTTCATTTTTTTAGCTCCTGTAACAAATCTTACATGTATTCGATTACAGTGTAACTAATTGACACAAGCTTGTCAAATTCTTCTAAAACTCTTCTCATATCTAACGAACTTTGTTACATTTCCTAACATCAAACTCCAAGAAGTTTGATAACAGGACCTTTTTTTGATAGAATAGGAAGGTATTTTATAAAGGAGACTTTTTATAATGAAGAAAAAACTTCTGACACTCTTCTTGAGTGTCATGTCAGTTTTCTTTGTTTTCGGAGCTAAGGTATCCGCCGAGACTATCTCAGTCGTTTCAGACACAGCCTATGCCCCATTTGAATTCAAAGATTCTGATCAGACCTACAAGGGTATCGACGTTGATATCATCAACGAAGTTGCCAAACGTAAAAATTGGGACGTTAACCAAACCTTCCCTGGTTTCGATGCAGCTGTCAATGCTGTTCAATCAGGCCAAGCTGACGCCCTTATGGCCGGTACTACTGTTACCGACGCACGTAAGAAGGTCTTTACTTTCTCAGACACTTATTACGACACCTCAATTGTTATCTACACACGTAGTAGCGATAAAGTCAGCGACTACAAACAATTGAAGGGTAAAACAGTCGGTGTTAAAAACGGTACCGCTTCTCAAACTTGGCTTGATAAAAATGCTAGCAAATATGGTTTCACTGTTAAAACTTTTGACACTAGCGACTTGATGAACAACAGCTTGGATTCTGGTTCTGTTGATGCAGCTATGGACGACACACCAGTTGTTAAATACGCTATTGGTCAAGGAAAAGACTACGCTATCAACATTAAGCCTGAATCTATCGGTAGCTTCGCTTTCGCTGTTAAAAAAGGTGGAAAACACGAAGATCTTATCAAAGATTTCAACGAAGCTCTTAAGGAAATGAAGAATGACGGCACCTACGACAAAATCATGAACAAATGGTTGGGTGACTCATCAAAATCTTCTTCATCAAAACCTTCAGCAGATCTTAAATTGACTGGTAATGCCAACGCAAAAGCCACTCCTGCTAAGGAAACCTACACTATCTCAATGGACTCATCTTTTGCTCCATTCGAATACCAAAATGGTTCAGGTAAATATGTAGGTATCGATGTTGATATCATCAATGCCATTGCTAAAAACCAAGGTTTCAATGTCAAATTGACAAACCCTGGTTTCGATGCATCACTTAATGCTGTACAATCTAGCCAAGCTGATGCCGTATTGGCTGGTATGACCATCACGGATGCCCGTAAACAAATCTTTGATTTCTCTGATCCTTACTACACATCAAACATTCGTTTGGCTGTAGCTAAAGGAAGTAAGGTTAAATCTTACAAGGATCTCAAAGGTAAGACTGTAGGAGCTAAAAATGGTACGTCATCTTACTCATGGTTGGAAGACCACGCTGGTGAATATGGCTTTACTGTTCGTGCTTACGATGAAGCTTCTACTATGTACGACAGCTTGAACTCTGGTTCAATCGATGCTCTTATGGATGATGAAGCCGTTCTTCTATACGCTATCCAACAAGGGCGTAACTTTACAACACCAATTGAAGGTATTGCTACTGGTGAAGTCGGCTTTGCTGTTAAAAAAGGTACTAATCCTGAGTTGATTGAAATGTTCAACAATGGTTTGGCTGCTATTGTTAAAGACGGTACTTACGATAAGATTATCAACAAATACCTTGACAATAACAAATCTAAAGAAAAGAGCTCAACCAAAGCTGTTGATGAAACAACAATTGTTGGCTTAATTAAAAACAACTACAAACAACTTCTCCAAGGTCTTGGAATTACCCTTGGATTGACCCTTCTTTCATTTGCTATTGCTATGATTATCGGTGTTATCTTCGGTATGATGGCAGTTGCACTAAACAAGACACTTCGTGTGATTTCACAAGTCTTTGTTGACGTTGTCCGTGGTATCCCATTGATGATCGTTGCAGCCTTCATCTATTGGGGTATCCCTAACTTGATTGAAAACATCACTGGTCACCAGTCACCAATCAATGATTTTGTGGCAGCGACAATTGCCCTTTCACTTAACGGTGGTGCTTACATTGCCGAAATTGTGCGTGGTGGTATTGAAGCTGTCCCTATTGGTCAGATGGAAGCCAGCCGAAGCTTGGGTGTCCCATACAATACAACAATGCGTAAGGTCATCTTGCCACAGGCGGTTCGCTTGATGTTGCCAAACTTCATCAACCAATTTGTTATCTCATTGAAAGATACGACTATCGTATCAGCTATCGGTTTGGTTGAACTCTTCCAAACTGGTAAAATCATCATTGCTCGTAACTACCAATCATTCCGTATGTATGCGATTTTGGCCCTCCTTTACTTGGTTATCATCACATTCTTAACGAAATTGGCTAAACGACTAGAAAAGAGACTTAAATAATGGCTGAATTGAAAATCGATGTGCAGGACTTGCACAAATCATATGGCGACAATGAAGTCCTTAAAGGCATTGACGCCAAATTCTACGAGGGCGATGTTGTTTGTATCATCGGACCTTCAGGTTCTGGTAAATCAACCTTCCTTCGTACCCTCAATCTACTTGAAACAATTACATCAGGTAAAGTAATTGTGGATGGTTTTGAATTATCAGATCCTAAGACAGACCTTGACAAAGCCCGTGAAAATATCGGGATGGTCTTCCAACATTTCAACCTCTTCCCACACATGACAGTCCTTGAAAACGTAACATTTGCACCTGTTGAACTTGGACGTATGAACAAGGAAGAAGCTGATAAATTAGCTATGGATCTTCTTGATCGTGTTGGACTTGCTGACAAAGCCGATGCTACACCTGATAGCTTGTCAGGTGGACAAAAACAACGTGTGGCAATTGCGCGTGGTTTGGCAATGAATCCTGATATCATGCTCTTTGACGAACCTACTTCTGCCCTTGACCCTGAGATGGTCGGAGACGTTCTTAACGTTATGAAAGAATTGGCAGAGCAAGGTATGACCATGATTATCGTTACTCACGAAATGGGATTTGCTCGTCAAGTTGCCAACCGAGTAATCTTTACTGCGGACGGTGAGTTCCTCGAAGATGGTACTCCAGATCAAATCTTTGATAACCCACAACACCCACGTTTGAAAGAATTCTTGGACAAGGTTCTAAACGCCTAATTATCAAAACAGTTACTCTTGCTAGAGTAGCTGTTTTTGATTACCATTTTGGATAAGAAAAACAGAGCAAGTGCTAGACTTGCTCTGTTTCTTCATTTAGTTCAGGGTGTTTTGCTGCTTCTTCCCTTGCCAAGCGCTCACGCTCAAGACGGAGTTTTCGGTTAGGATTTAAGCGCGTAAAGAGTTCTTCAAGTTTCTTTGGATTCCAAACATCGGCCGCAGAAACAAAATTTCCATCTTTATCCCTGAAGGATATCGGTTTATCTCCCATTGTAAACCTCTTATTTCAATATTTTTAAATTCGCCAACTTCACGTAGTTAGTAAGGTTGCTTGGCAGACCCCCATAGCGACTGGCCTAGACTATCTTGTGCTTCAGCACTTAGAGAGTCTTTCAACGTCAATCCACAAACTCAAACTCGAAGTTACCGATACGAACGATATCGCCGTCCTTAGCACCACGTTCACGAAGCGCTTCATCAACTCCCATACCACGCAATTGACGTGCAAATTTCATGATAGATTCGTCACGTTCCATGTTAGTCATGACAAAGAGTTTTTCAAGTTTCTCACCAGAAAGTACCCATGAAGCATCGTCATCACGGCTAATTTCAAATGGACGTTCATCCTCGTTAAAGCCGTAGTACACTTCTTCTTGTTCCATATCGTCTTCGCTATAGAGCAAGAATTCATCTGTCTCATCAAGCAATTCTGCAGTAGCTTCCAAGAGATTTTCCAAACCTTGGTGAGCCAAACTTGAAATTGGGAAAATTTGTGGCAACTCATCAAATTCATCATAGTTAGCAGCCAATTTTTCCTTAAACTCTTTCAAGTTTTCCTCAGCCCCAGGCATGTCCATCTTATTAGCCACAATAATTTGTGGACGTTCCATCAAGCGAAGGTTGTAAGTTTCCAACTCTTTGTTAATTTGAAGATAATCCTCGTAAGGATCACGCCCTTCACTCGCTGACATATCAATCACATGAAGGATAACACGTGTACGCTCAATGTGGCGAAGGAACTGTGTTCCCAAACCAACACCCTGGCTAGCCCCCTCAATCAATCCTGGAAGGTCAGCCATGGCAAAGCTCTCACCTGACTTCGTACGAACCATCCCCAAGTTAGGAACGATAGTCGTAAAGTGATAGGCACCAATCTTTGGTTTTGCTGCTGTTACCACACTGAGGATCGTTGATTTACCAACGGATGGGAAACCAACCAAACCAACATCAGCCAAAATCTTCAATTCCAATTGAAGTTCACGTTCTTCACCTGGTTCACCATTTTCAGCGATTTCAGGTGCAGGGTTACGAGGCGTCGCAAAACGGATATTTCCACGACCGCCACGACCGCCATGAGCAATGACAAACTCTTGACCTTCTTCGACCAGGTCAGTAATAACCTTGCCCGTTTCAGCATCACGCACTGTCGTACCTGGTGGAATACTCACAATCAGGTCTTCAGCACCTCGTCCGTGCATTCCCTTGGTCATTCCTTTTTCGCCATTCTTAGCCTTGAATTTACGATTATAACGGAAATCCATAAGGGTACGTAAGCCTTCGTCAACCTTGAAAATGACTGAGCCACCCTTACCACCGTCACCGCCCCAAGGACCGCCATTTGGCACATATTTTTCACGACGGAAGGCAACCATCCCATCGCCACCACGACCAGCTTTGACACTGATCTTGGCTGTATCTAAAAACATACTCATTTATATTCTCTCTTTCTGATTTGTATGCTGTGTTCTAATTTGATCACAAACGAAAGAATTTCCGACATACACAAAAAAACGCTTGATAGCGTCTTAAAGGACAGCTGCGACTGCTTGGAAAATCAATGCCCCAACTGTTACTAATAGCATAATCAAAACGACCAATACTGTTAGACGTTCAAAAAATGATTTCTTACGTGGTCCGTTATCTCCAAATGCCACTTGAATTTACCTCGTTTTTTCTTCTAATATTTCACAATAATAGTAACAAAAATCTGCCTATTTCGCAACTCTTAGACTAGCTTAAGCCAAAGGAATTCCAAAAACCGTTAAAGCTTCCAACTCCTCCTCGGTCAAACGTCGCCAAGCACCGACTTCTAAATCATTGGGCAGGCTTAAAGGCCCCATACTTAGACGTTGTAACTCTGTCACTTCCTTACCACAAGCTGCTACCATACGCTTAACCTGATGAAATTTCCCTTCAGCAATGGTAATCTGAACCAGGCTAGTCCCAGTAGACCTATCTACGGATACAATCTCTAGTTTAGCTGGTTGGCAAGAGTGATCTTTGAGTTCAATCCCTTTTTCAAAAGCCAGAATATCCTCCTGGTCCATGATACCATCCACCTTAGCCTGATAAATCTTGTCCACGTGTTTCTTAGGCGACAACATGGCGTGAGCTAAGTCACCATTATTGGTCAAAAGCAGGAGACCGTGAGTATCAATATCCAAACGACCAACAGGAAAGACCTGCTTATGTCTGGCTGTATCATCCAGTAAATCAAGTACTGTCTTGTGACGGGCATCCTCCGTCGCTGAGATAACACCCTGAGGCTTATTTAAAAGATAGTAAACAAAGGTCTCGTGTGTTAATACTTGACCTTGAAAAGCAATCTGGTCTTGATTCTCATCAATCTGAGTCTTAGGTGACGTCTCCACCTGACCATTTACGGTCACTTGCTTCTTTTTGAGAAAGGTCTTGACTTGACTGCGACTACCAACACCACAATCAACCAAAAACTTATCCAGACGCATCTATACTTCCTCCTTTATTGGAATCCAAACTTCCATTTCATAATCTTCAGCCTGACGATTCCCTGGCGGATAAACCTCTACAGTTGGCTGATCAATCATTTCAAAATGTTTCTTAGCATAATGAAAACTCTCCCAAACAGCTGCTGTTGCAGGCCCTCTAAGTTTAAAAACCGCATAAGTAGCCGGTGCAAGAGCAATCATTTCCATACTATCATCCTCACCAGCCAAGGCTGTTACATAAGTCTTGCGACTGCCATCATTGATCCGAATGCCATAGGTAGGAACAGCCAAATCATCTTGTTCTGCTAAAAGGTACCCAAGGAAGTCTGTTGGCTTACCTAATTCCTCGCCTTCAAAAGCCATCCCTGAAAAACTCAAAAATCCCTTCCGAACAACCCTCACATCATAACGAACGGTTACTAAATCCAACTTTTGAATCACCTTTTCAGTTTTGTCAGCTCAACTGGAACCTCGTCCGCTAGAACATAGGAAATCTTTTCTACAAAAGCTTCTTTTTCAGCATTACCAGAACCTATAGGAACCAAGACCCAATCTTCTGCTGTAACACTTTGGTCTTCGCAAAGGTAGGTAAAGTGCTTTCCTCCTTCGTTAAAAGACACATCAGCTAAACGAAAAAGAGGTTCAGGCAAATCAACAACCACCATCTCAAGCCCCTTTGCTTGAAACAAGAGCTCTTGATCCCTTAAACGCACTTTCATAGCCAAGCTATCACTATCAATAGAAAAGCTGTTATCCAAGTCCATTACAGACTGAAAGAAGGCCTGGTGTAACCCTGAAAAAGTCCAGACAGCATGCCAACGACACATCATCTCATAATCATCAATGGTCACCAGAAGAGAGCTCCTGCTGGTGAAGCAAGAATAGGCTTGAACGCTCAATTGGTCTGGTGTCAGGTAGTCATTAACAAAGACCGCAAAGTCATCCATGGTTTGAAAATCTGACATAAACGCTCCTTTTCTATTCCTCGACCGAGCCTGTCACATACATGGTAAATGTAGCCCTTGTAAGAATTTTCTCTTCCTGATTAGTAATGACAACTTCCACCACCTTAGTCGTCTTACCATTATGAACACACAAGCCTTCGATTTTGAGTTGGTCAGACAAATGCCCTGCCTTGAGATAATTGATATTAGACTGAAGAGTTACCGCATAGTCACCTGTTGAAATGGCCACAAGCCCTGCGACCTGGTCACAAAGCGTAAACAAATACCCCCCGTGAGCATTACCAAAATAATTCAGGGACTTCTCGACTACCTTAGTTGTCACGATGACATGTCCCGTTTCAAATAGTTCTTCTTGAAAATTCTCAAACACACGGATTTCATGTAGTTTGTCTTGCATAGCAAGCCCTCCTATTGTTGCTCATTCCACACCTAGTGAAATGACACGTCTTTATCTACTAGTATAACACGAAGTTCATAAAGGATAGTAAGCTTATTTGGCTAAGCTAATATCAACCTGAATATCTTCACGAAAAAGCTTCTTCACTCGGCAAAAATTATCCACAAAAGCCAAGAGTTCTTGCTCATTTTCCAAAATCAGATCCTCAGGTAAATGAATGGTAAGGGTGAAATGGTCTTCTTCATAGTTGGAATCAACCTGAATAGCAAGCTCCTCGATTCCCTGATACTTGGCAAAATAACTCTGTAGACACATGGTCACACAGGAAGCCAAGGCAATATTCACCAAGCTCATCGGTGTTTCCCCATCTTCCGTGTAGCCAAAAAGTTCCACAGGTGCTCCGTAACCCTCTGAAAGCGAATGGAAACGTTTGTCACCTTTAATTGTTGTTTGATACATCATGTCACCTCAATCTTTTTTTATTATTATAACAAAGAGAGCCCTACCGAGCTTAACGACTTGAACTGTCTGTCATTATGATGGAAAGCGTAAGGGCTTTTAGCTCTTATTTTCCAATAGATTAGCCTTGTAAAACAATTATATTACCTAGGGATTACAGTTGGGTAAAAACGACTGGAAGCGCTTTTAAAATTATGTTTTTTCATTTAAAATGAATTTACTAAGAAAAAAGGGAGACTATTATGAAAACATTTTCTAAATTAACTTTAGCCTCTGTCTCAGTTCTTGCCTTGTTGACCTTAGCAGCATGTGGCAACTCTAAAGACAAAACTGACTCGTCATCTTCAACACCATCATCAAGTAAGGTGACCAAAGAATCTTCTTCAACTGATTCAAGTGCTTCAGTAAAAGTCAACAAAGACGGTTCAACTGAAGTGAGCGACGGAAACGGTAACTCAGCAAAAACAAACGGCAATAATACTGTCGAAGCCAACGATAGCGAAGGTAACAGTGCAACAGTTGGCCAAGATGGTTCAGTCGAAGTTAACAGCCAAGACGGTACCAATGTCAAAGTTGGTTCAGACGGAACTGTCTCAATTGGTAACTAAACTAAAACTCTCAGAAAATAATTTCCGAGAGTTTTTTATCAGTCAAGATCTGAAGGAATAGAATAAACCTATAGATTTTGAAACCATTCGAAACAACACAGCAAAGTTAAAATAAGGCTTAGTCCGTATTCAACTTGAAAAAGTGGCACCGATTCGGTGCTTTTTTATGCACAAAGAGTCCCTTGAAATCATCCAAAGGACTCTTTTTATCTCTACTATTTTCCAACCTCATCCAAAATCTCAATTACCTTATACAAATCTGGTTCTGTAATTTGGTAGGGAGCTTGTTCACGGACAATTGGTTTAGCACAAAAAGCGATACCAATGCCAGCTGTCTTAATCATAGGTAAATCATTGGCACCGTCACCCATTGCAATGGTTTGCGAGAGTTCGAGACCATTTTCTGCCGTCCAATCCTTGAGTTTGGCTACCTTGACATCTTTGGTAACAATCTCACCATAAACCTTACCAGTTAAGACACAATCAACCACCTCTAGGTGATTAGCCTTGACATAATCGATTCCTGCTTCAGCTGCTAGTCTATCAACAGTTTCATGGAAGCCTCCAGAAACCAAGCCTACCTTAAAGCCACGAGCGTGAAGTTCATCCACCAGCTCCTTGGCTCCTTTGTTGAAATGAATACGAGCATAGACCTTGTCAAAGATACTTTCTGGTAATCCTTTTAAGGTTGCTACACGCTCATTGAGAGCCTGTCTAAAATCCAATTCGCCACGCATGGCACGCTCTGTGATTTCAGCGACTTGTTGGCCGACACCTGCCTCTTCTCCCAGTAAATCAATGACTTCTTCTTGGACAAGAGTTGAGTCTACGTCCATGACTAATAACCCTTTAACTTGTGACATAATTACCTCTCTTTTTTAAATACCTATTTTATTTTTAACTAGGTTGGCGCTTAACTGTAAAATAATAAATGCTTCTTACAAAAATCCTGGACCAAGGTCCAGAATCTTTTACTTACATACGAATAAGTTCTCGTGTTTTCTCGTAAGATGATACAAAACGATCTGTCACACCTGGTTCAACTGTTTCCAAGGCATAAGAGATTTCTTCCAAAGATGCATCATAATCATGATCAACTTCAAACAATTTAAGTGCATGCTCAAAGCTACTTTGAACAGCAGGTTCGAACGAACGGTAGCGATTTGAGTATTGCAAGAGTTGCTCAGTCAAGGTTGCATTTTGAACCACCAAGTAGGCAGTTTCTTCCAAATGATCAATGGCATTTTTAGATGTTTCTGTCAAGCGCATGACCGCATCGATATTGATACGTCCACGGCTGAGTTCATCCATAAGGGCCTCAATTTG
Organism: Streptococcus sp.; assembly: GCA_046975465.1. GTDB lineage: Bacteria > Bacillota > Bacilli > Lactobacillales > Streptococcaceae > Streptococcus. The sequence continues at coordinate 26,163 of JBKWCO010000002.1, forward strand.
AGCACTTGTTGAGAAGAAGACACTCAAGAAGGATTGAGGAATACCTGGCAGGTTACGTTTTTCCATGTAACGCTTGATAACATGCAATTTATTAACATAAATATCAAGCTCTTCACGTGCCTTAGCTTCGTTTTTCTCAATAGCCTGAAGATTTTCAAAGACCTCAACCTGACCATTTTCAACAGCAGACAAGGTATTGAGACTCTTTTCAAAGATCTTTTCAAGTTCTGAGAAAGGCTTCACCTGAGCTTCAAAGTTTTCAAGGGTTGGAAGCACAGCTGTCTCCACACCTGAGATATCAGATGCAAAGCTACGAACATCTGCCGCATAAGTTTCATCGAAGATATAAGTCAACATGAGACGCTCAAGCTCTTCTTGAAGTTTTTTGTTGTTTTCTTTAGCGTGTTTAAGATAGTCTGGCAAGATTTTCTTATGACGCATAACAACCTTGTATGAGGCAATTTCACGTTCGAAAATACTATACAAG
>JBKWCO010000003.1:0-23189 GCA_046975465.1 Streptococcus sp.
TACGCAAAGCACTGAATTCGAATGCCTGATTAAGTGCGGTGAATTTAAGACCATGGTGGTTATCATCAGATACTGTAAATTCACGAGTACCATAGTGATTACCAGATTCTTGTGGCATTAGATATGGAGCAAATGTCTTTTCAACAGATGTTTCATATCGACCAAGATAGGCACCAGGAAGTTTATCAAGGTAGCTTTCTTCTGCACCGTATCCATAATAGCTAAGGTTTCTAAATTGTGAACCAATCGCAAATTCTAGACCAAATTCAGGGAAGTTTGGCAAACCTGCTTTACCATCATAGTTTGCAGTAACAAAGATTCGACCCTTGTAATCAACTTGATAAGTTACCTTAACTTCGACATCAGAAAAGCCAGGCAATTCATGAACATAAGTCACTTTAACAGAGTCATCTTCGATTTGAATTTGAGTATCTGTAACCTTACTATAGTTTCCAGCAACTTTCCAGCCTGCCATTTCGAATGGATATCCTGCACCACGATCGTTGTCAGTGTAAGCACGAGTAAAGTTAAGTTTAGGACCTTTCTCAATGAATTCAACACCGTTATACTTAGCAGATACTAGAGTATTTTGTGCACGTGAAAGCAAGATTGAGAAGTTTTGTCCGTGAATTCCGATGTTAAAGTCGCCTTCAACAACATTCAAAGGTGCTTTAACTGGTGTTTCAGTGCTAATCTTTTCAGCAACATATTGACCACGAACAATTTCATGACCTTTAGGAGCCCATTCAGTTGCTTCCTTCTGAACACAAGCAACTTCGTAAATTCTTTCAGAATTTGAAGCTCCAACTGCGAATTCAACTGGGAATGTTGCTTCTTCGCCTGGTTTAACATCAAAGTGATATTCACTTTCACTAACTTTTCTACCATCTTCGTAAACTCTAGCTAGGAAAGTATAAGCAGAAAGATCTTCAAAGACATTATCATTCTTGATAGTTACTGATTTTTCATCAACAGCAATCTTAATATTAGAGTAAAGATGTTTAACTGTTTGAAGTTTTGGAGTTAGGGTACGATCTGCAAAGACAATACCATTTCCACAAAATTCGTAGTCAGAAGGTCTATCATGCCAGTCACCACCATATGATAGGAACTCACTACCATCTGGAAGTGGTTTGTAAATAGCTTGGTCAATAAAGTCCCAAATAAAGCCACCTTGGTATTCTGGATATTTCTCTAAGTCGGTGTAGAGTTTCAATCCACCACCAGAGTTACCCATTGTGTGCATGTATTCACATGAAATATAAGGTTTTTGAGGATTGTTAGTGAGGTATTCTTCGATATCAGCTGGTTTCGCATACATACGACTTTCGATGTCTGTAATGTAATCAAACTCACGACACCATGTAACACCTTCATAGTGAACTGGACGAGTATTGTCAACACTACGGAAGTAATCAGCCATGTCAGCAATATCTTTACCAGCATATGATTCATTACCACAAGACCAAATGATAACACTAGCATGGTTCTTATCACGTTGGAACATGTTATTGGCACGATCCAAACAAGCAGGTAACCATTCTGGTTCACTAGCTGGGATATTCCATGAAGGTTCGCTTAGACCAAGTTTTTGCCATGTACCGTGTGTTTCAAGGTTGGCTTCATCGATAACATAAAGTCCATATTCATCACACAATTCATACCAACGTGTTTGGTTCGGATAGTGAGAAGTACGAACAGCATTGATGTTATGTTGTTTCATCACTTTGATATCCCAAAGCATATCTTCTTCAGTGATACAACGTCCTGTTCTAGCGTTAAATTCGTGTCTGTTAACACCCTTAAAGACAATTCTCTTACCATTCAAAAGCATGAGTTTATCTTTAATTTCGAAGTGTCTAAATCCAACCTTAACTGGAACGACTTCAACAACTTGGTCATCATCCAAAACATGAAGGGTCAAATTGTAAAGTTTAGGACTTTCAGCACTCCAAGGTTTGATTTTCAGATTTTCAAGACTTACAGATAGTTCACCGTCAGCATTAACAGATGCATCACCTTCTTTAACGATGCCTTCATGATCTGAAAGAACATATTTAATCTTCTTATCTTCATAATCACCAACAGTCTTCAAATCAATATCCAATTGACCTGCTTTTGTTTGGTAATCATAATCTCCCTTAACAAAGAGATCTTGAACGTGAACTTTTGGAATAGCGTACAAGTAAACATCTCTGAAAATACCGTACAGTCTCCAGAAGTCTTGGTCTTCCAACCAGCTTGCTGTAGAGTAACGATAGACAGCTACCGCCAACTTGTTATCACCTTCAACAAGGTAATCACTGATTTCAAATTCACTAGGTGTAAATGAATCTTCACTGTATCCTACGAAGTTACCATTGACCCATACAAAGATGGAAGTGGCAACCCCTTGGAATGAGATAAATACTTTTTTATCTTTCAATGCATCATTCAAGGTAAAATGTTTAACGTATGATGCAACAGCATTTGATTCTTGAGGAACTTGAGGTGGGCGGAGAAATTCTTTACCATCCCAAGGATATTGGGTATTCACATATTGTGGAGAACCAAAACCTTGAAGCTCTAAATGACCTGGTACATTGATGAAATTCAAATCAGTTTCATCAAATTCTGTTTTATAAAAGTCTTTTAAAACTTGATTTGTATTCTGAGCATAGTGAATTTTCCATTTTCCATTAAGAGATTGTCTTAACTTCATCTCCCCTTCAGAAAATTCTGCAAGTGATTCAAAATACTTATGATCTGAGTGAGCGTCAACTGTATTAACGCTAACAATCTTTGGATCGTTTAAGTAAGTTTGAATTTTTTCAGTTGTTTTCATACTTACTCTCCTTTTTTAAAAGTAATGACTTCAGACAAGGCTTCAACCTCTTCTCCAACTGTTTGTTCAAGGTGGAAAGCACTGAATTTTCTGAATTAGTTACAGTGACAAGTACTGTGTCATCAAGACCATTTTCTCAATAATTGGTGGCCAGAACTCAAGAAGTTTATCTCCAACTTCAACATGTTGACCTTGTTCTACGTAACTAATGAATCCTTCACCTTTAAGTTTAACTGTTCCGATACCAACGTGGATAAGAACAACGACACCATCTTCACTTTCAATACCAACTGCATGACGAGTAGGAAGAACTTGACGAATAGTACCACTAATTGGTGCAAAGACAGCTCCATCAGTAGGTTTAATGGCGAAACCTTTACCCATGCTACCTGAAGCAAAGTGTTCATCATTAACACTTGAGAGGTCAACCAATTGACCAGTTGTAGGGTTTACAAGAGATACGACGTTAGCTTTAACTTCATTTTCAGAAGTTGCTGCGCTAAAGCGATGTTCCAATTCTTCGACGATTTCAGCGTGACGTGCTTCAGTCAAAGTAATCTTACGAGCAATAATGAAGGCACCGATAAGCATAGCTGCTGCTGGGAAACCAAACATGCTAAGTTTAAAGACAACTTGTTGATGAACTGTAATATCAGCTGCTTTAGCACCAGTTGTCATACCTGCGGCAACGGCAATCAAAGATACAAGCCAGTTTGACATCGCACCACCAAGTTTATCAACAAGTGGACGAACTGACAAAGTAAGTGATTCATCACGGTGTCCCAATTTCCATTGACCATATTCTACTGAGTCAGAGATAATCATAAGGATAACAAGGAACACAAGAGGTTGTGGAATGAAGAAGAGTTCAGCAGCAGTCAAGATCATTGGAAGTGATGTTCCTGCAATACTAAAGGTTCCGATACCACCGAGCATTACTGCAATACATCCATAGAACAAACGTTTACGGTTGAATTTACCAGCTAGGCTAGGGAAGAGTGAAACTGAAACCAAACCAACAACTGTATTCAATCCGTAAAGAATTGAGTATTTACCTGAATCACCAAGGATAAATGTGAAGTAAAAAAGTTGAAGAGCATTAAGTGTATTAATACCAAGACCATAGAACCAATATCCGAGAGACAACCACATCAATTGGTCGTTTTTACCAAGAACTTTAAAGACTTGTTTAAGGCTAGTTTTTTCTTTGTTATCACGAAGTTTTGACTCAACTTCACGTGTACCAATACCAACAGCAATTGATGTAATCACACCAATGAGAGCAACGATAAATGCAAACCAGAACCATCCAGATTTATCTCCAGAGCCACTACTGTTCGTCATAGAGAAGAACAAAACGATTGGCATGATGGCAACACCTACAATATTGGCACCAATCGTAGAACCAATACGGGCAAAAGTTGCCATTTTTTCACGTTCATGACTGTCAAGAGACAAGGCAGGAATCATTGACCAGAAACCGATATCTTTAATTGAGTAGAAGACATCCATTACAAGGTAGATAATTCCGAAAAGTACAAGGTACAAGAAAGGATTTGTTTTATTCAAACCACCTAAATCGGTGAAGAGAAGCAACAAGGCGATAGAACTGATGATACCACCACCAACTACCCATGGTTTGAATTTACCATACTTAGTATGAGTGTTATCAATCATGTTACCGATCAATGGATCGATAAATACTTCCAAGATACGCAAAATAGCGATGATGTTAGTAATTAATAGTACGTAATGACTATTTTGCTTTGGATCACCTGTGTTAAACAAGTGAGTTGTCACAAACATGATAAAGTATGTTGACAACGTTGCATAGAAGACGTCGTTACCAAAAGCACCAGCTGAATAGGATAGACGAGACTTCATTTGACCTTTAGATTTTCCCATTACGAAAACCTCCTGTTAGTTGTTTTTTGAATACGCTTACATTATATAAGTATTAGTTTAAATCGTCAATAGTTTTAGTGATTTTTTACTAAATTTTTACTAAAACATGATTATTTTGATGAATTAAAATATTGGAAACCGATTTCATAGCTTACACTATGACCCTCCTCCAAGATGATATCTCCAAAATCTGTATGATTAACGGCATCTGGGAGTGTTTGAGCTTCCATAGCTATAGCTTCTCGTCCTTTTGCTATCTTACCTTTATCTCTTGTAAAGTAAATATTATCTTCGATATCATCCATAGTATAAATAACTAAACCATTTCTGTTAGAGAAGATTTCAATACCATCTCCGCTTTCTTTGTCATGCAAAATAGCTACTTTTTTCACATGATCACAAGTTTCCCCTCCAACTACAAAGGCATCATCAAAACCGTTATTTGCTTCAATTTGAGGTAGTAAGTCAGTTGTCTTTCTAAAGTCATAATTTGTTCCATCTACATTAATTTTTTGTCCTGTTGGAATTAACTCAGAATCCAACTCTAAACGATAGTCTGAATAGATTTGTAACTCATGACTTGATAAATCCTGTTTGTCGCTAAGATTAAAGTAAACATGGTTTGTCGGATTAAAGACTGTTGACTCTGTAACATCGAAGGCTTCAAAGAGTATTGTTAAGCGGTTATTATTGTTAAGTCTATAACTAATAGAGACTGTAACATCACCAGGAAAGCCATCTACACTTGAATAAAGTCTTCTAATAAATTTTGTCTCAACATATTCTTCATTCAGGTTTGTGACATAGTTCCAATTTTGAACCTGCATTCCTTTTGGACCGCCATGTAAACAGTTTTCTCCCTCATTCTTAGGAAGGCTATAAAGAACCATATTATGAGTATACGAAGCTTTCCCAATTCTTCCAGCAACCCTACCAATGGACTGGCAGGCACATAAATTATTCTTATAGTAATCCTCGTAATCACTGAAACCAAGTACTATATTTTTAAGAGCACCAGTTTCCGTTGGAACCAAAAACTCCTGAAGTGTAGCACCTGTTGTGAGTGTAGAAATGACAACACCATTATTATTTTCCATTGAAATTTTACTGACATCGCCTGAATCAACTTTTCCAATAATTTCGCAGCTTATTTTCATATTTTTTCCTCAAAAAACAAAGAGTACAATAATTATATATACTCTCTGACTCTTTGTTTATTATTATTTTTTTAATTATCCTCGATCATCGTACCCTTTTGGATGGCTAGAATGCCATGCCCAAGCACTTGCGATGATTTTTTCGATGTTATCAAATTGTGGTTTCCATCCAAGAACTGTACGTGCTTTTTCAGATGAAGCAATCAATGTATCAGGATCACCAGGACGACGATCAGCTTTCTCAGCTGGAATTTCTTTACCAGTTACCTTACGAGCGGCTTCAAGAATTTGAAGGTTTGAGAAACCTGTTGATGAACCTAAGTTAAAGGCTGTTGACTCATTGCCCTTACGGAGATATTCCACTGCCAAAAGGTGGGCATCTGCCAAGTCAAATGGATGCACATAGTCACGAACATTTGTACCATCTGGAGTGTTGTAGTCATCACCAAAAATCATGATTTTTTCACGAACACCTTGAGCTACTTGAAGAATAATCGGTAGAAGGTGAGTTTCTGGACCGTGGTCCTCACCAATCGAACCATCAGGTTTGGCACCCGCCACATTAAAGTAACGAAGGGGACATACTTGATGCCGTAAGCTTGGTCTGACCACTTCATGATAGTTTCCATCATCAACTTACTTTCACCATATGGGTTGATAGGATTTTGTGGTGTTGTTTCAAGAATTGGAATTTCTTCTGGGATACCGTAAGTTGCTGCTGTTGATGAGAAGACAATGTATTTAACACCGCATTCGTTCATAACTTCAAGCAATTTAACCATTCCAGCTGTATTGTTATCAAAATATTTAAGTGGTTTTTCCATTGATTCACCAACCAAAGAATAGGCCGCAAAGTGAATAACGGCATCAACATCAGGATTTTCTTTGAAGACCTTTCTCATAAAATCTTGATCAGAGAGATCGCCTTGGTAGAAAATAGCATCTGGATGTACGGCAGCACGGTGACCGGTTACCAAACTATCTACTACTACTACTTTTTCTTGACCTTTTTCAACTAAGCGATCAACCATGTGAGAACCGATATAACCAGCTCCACCTAATACTAAAATTGCCATTTCTTATCTCCTTTCTTCAGAAAAAACAATTAATCAGCTAAATTTACAAAATCTACAAATGCTTTAAACTGATCTAATCCTTCACTATTAGTCTTATAAACACCTGCATCTTCCAACACACGAGCGAAAATATCAGCAACTGATTGGCGAACAACTTTCTTCGCATCATCAGCTGTCACATTAGGATTTTCAGCCTTAAGTTTATCTGCCCATTCTTGGTGAATTGGAGCTACTTGATTGCCTTGACCCAATAGATAGTCTTCAACATCTTTAAGTTCTGTTTTCAAACGAGGAGGAAGAATGGCCAATCCCATAACTTCAATCAAACCAATGTTTTCTTTCTTAATGTGTTGAACATCTTTATGTGGGTGGTAGATACCGTCTGGATGTTCTTCAGAAGTTTGATTGTCACGAAGAACCAAATCCAATTCAAATTTGCCGTCTTTTCTACGAGCAATTGGGGTAATGGTGTGGTGAGGTTGTCCATCAGACTCAGCCAAGACCCCAGCTTTTTCGTCTGAATAACCACGCCAGCAATTTAGGATTTTAGTTGCAAGAGCGATAAGTCTTCCCTTGTCTTCACTTCTTAGACGAAGAACTGACATAGGCCAATTAACGATACCAGCCTCAACATCAGAGTAACCATCAAAGCTAACTTTTTCTTTAATGCCTGCTACTTCCATTGGGAAGGTATGGCGACCACCTTGATAGTGTTCATGTGTAAGAATTGAACCACCTACAATTGGAAGATCGGCATTTGAACCTGCAAAGTAACCAGGAAATGCTTCAACAATTGATAGGAGACGACCAAACGTCAATGGACTGATGTGCATTGGTTCGTGCTTACCATAAAGAAGATAGAATGTTCATTAAAGTAAGCATATGGTGAATATTGGAAGCCCCAGTCATTTCCTTCCATTTGGAAACGAATAACACGGTGATTACTACGTGCTGGGTGATTGATGCGGCCTAGATAACCTTCATTTTCCATACAAAGTTGGCATTTTGGATAATCAGAAGCTACCGCATTTTTAGCTGCAGCGATGGCTTTTGGATCTTTTTCAGGTTTTGAAAGGTTAATCGTAATTTCCAAGTCACCGTATTTAGTTGGTGCTTTATAAGCGATATTTTGAGCAATCGCCTTTACCTTAACATAATCATTGCGTTTACTGAGGTCATAAAAATCAGCAATTGCTTGCTCTGGGTTTGATTTATAGGTATCCCAAAAGTTACGATTTACAACACTAGGACTTGGTGTAATCAGGTCCATTAGTTGAGCTCCGATGATACCTTGCTCTTCATTAAGTTCACCTACGGAACCAGCTTTCACACCTGCTTGAAGCAATTGGTCTTTAAGATCAATCAATTCAGAACTATCTGTTTCAACTTCATTGACAGCTTCACCAACTAATGCGAAAACACGGTTTGTCAGATAAATACGATCTAATTCTTCATAGTCACTGTTAGCAATGACTGCTGTTACAAAGGCATCTACTAAATGTTTCATCATTTTGAAATCTCTTTCTCATTAATCAAGTACTCGTGAACCGCCAGCTACTTCAGCAATATAGAAGCTTGGTGCATAACCAACAACTTCTTCATAACGTTGACCAACTGCTTTTTGAAGTCTTCAACTTTGTCTTTGTTTACAAGTGCGATGGCACATCCACCAAATCCCGCTCCTGTCATACGAGCTCCAAGACACCTTCTTGTTCCCATGCTGTGTGTGCCAAAGTATCAAGTTCAAGACCTGTAACTTCGTAATCATGTTCCAATGACACGTGAGAAGCATTCATAAGACGACCAAAGCCTTCCAAATCACCTGATTCAAGTGCTTTACGAGCTTGAAGTGTACGTTGATTTTCAAGAACTGCGTGACGGGCACGTTTGATACGGTTTTCGTCTTTAATCAAGTAGCTGTATGCGTCAAATGTCCAGAGGTCCAATTCACCAAGTGTTTGGATATCAAGCTTTTCTTGGAGTTCAGATACTGCTGTTTCACATTCAGCACGACGTTCATTGTATTTAGAATCAGCCAATTCACGACGTTTGTTAGTGTTCATGATGACAACAACATTGTCTTTAAGGTCAAGTGGTACCAAGTCATACTCTAAAGTATTTGTATCCAAGTAAATCGCACGTTGTTCAGCTCCCATACCAATAGCGAATTGGTCCATGATACCAGAGTTAACGCCGATAAAGTCATTTTCAGTTTGCTTACCGATTTTAACCAAGTCAAGGCGTTCCAATTTAAGGTCATAAAGTTTTTCAGCAATAACACCAATCAATAATTCCAAAGATGATGATGATGACAAGCCTGATCCATTTGGAATGTTACCATAGATGTAAATATCCATACCTGAATCAATCGTATGACCAGCTTCTTGCAAGAAATGAAGAACACCTTTTGGATAGTTTGTCCAGTTGTGTTCTTTTTCAAAACGAAGATTTTCAAGTGGTACTTCGATGATTCCCTTATCTTCAAAGTTACCTGAGAAGAAACGCAAAACTTTGTCATCACGTTTACGGGCCGCTCCGTAAGTACCTAAGGTAATAGCTGCTGGGAACACATGTCCACCGTTGTAGTCAGTGTGTTCACCAATCAAATTAATACGACCTGGTGAAAAGAAAGTATGATCTGCTTCTACTCCAAAGACTTCTTTAAAAGCTTCTCTTAACTGTGATGTCTTCATAGGATGTACCTCACTTATTCTTTTTTACACTAACAGTGTAACCCCTTTCACAAGGAAAATCAATATTTTTACTGTTTTTTTAGTAAAAAATAGGTAAAATTTTAGAAATTATGATATACTTTGGATGAAAGGAGAACAATATGGCTACATTAAAAGATATCGCAAAATTGGCTGATGTATCAATCGCAACTGTTTCACGTGTTCTCAACCAAGATGAAAACCTCTCCGTTACTGAAGAAACTAGACACCGTATCTTAACTGCTGCGGATGAAATCGATATACCAAACATCAGAAAATCGGAAACTTGAAAAAGAAAAACATCAAGTGGCAATTATCCAATGGGTAAGTGAGGAAGATGAGTTAGACGATCTCTACTACTACAACATTCGGCTTGGAATTGAAACAAGAGCCCATGAGCTAGACTACGAGATACTTCGTTATTTCAATGACATTCCTTTTAGTCTTGCTGAAGAAGTCATAGGTATACTTTGTATCAAAGTTTAGTCGTGAACAGATTACTGAATTGGAATCATTGGGTAAATCGCTAGTCTTTGTAGATAGTGATACCCTTCGTCAGGGACATCCTTGTGTGACAACTGACTTTGAAATGCTGTTCAAACGGCACTAAGTTATCTCACTGAGCAAGGTGTAAGAGCATCGGTCTTTTAACAGGGCAAGAAAAAACAACGGATTCAACTGAAATCGTTCCGAGCCTCGTTTACGTTCTTATCGTAACTACTGTATTGAAAAGAGCATCTATGACCCTCTTTTGATTCTTTCGGGTAATTTTACAGTTCAATCTGGCTATGACCTTTTAGCCTCTAAAATAGCAAGTGGTACACCCCTACCAGATGCTTACTTTGCAGCTAGTGATAGTCTGACTATCGGTGCTCTTAGAGCCCTTCAGGAAAATGGTATTAATGTCCCAGAAGATATCCAGATCATCTCCTTTAATGACACCAGTCTAGCCAAACAAGTTTATCCGCCACTTTCTAGTGTTACTGTTTATACCGAAGAAATGGGACGAACTGCCATGGATGTCCCTCAATAAACAAGTCTTGGCTCCAAGAGAAATCCCGACACTTACTATGTTGGGCACTAAACTGACTCTGAGAGAGAAAGTACGAAATAATTTCTTACTATTAAGAATCTTCTAAAATTGAAACGCAAAAAGAGACTGGAATTTCTTCCAGTCTCTTCTATTGTTCTCTCTTAGAAAACAGCTTAAATGTCAAATCTATAAAAATTCATACCACCCTGACAACAAGGCTAATTTATTAAAGAACCTTGTTAAAGTTTACAAACATTTTGCACACCTTAGTTCAAATTAACATCCAGATAAACAATCTATACCACTAAACACTTAATCTACTTTGACAAAATAAAATTGTTTACTGAGGAAGTCTCCCTGTGGAAGAACGACTGTGATTCCTGCATACATCAGTTCAGCACCAGAATAAACTTGGTCTGTTCCTTGTAACATGTAGTTGGCATCTTGATCGAGATTTTTTAGTTTGAGAGTCGTTTCAACCGTCTCAACTGTTGAAAGAACTCGGACATAGGTTGCTAAAACCTTGTTTTCGTAGTTAAATTGAACAGCTGCTTCATTGCTTCCGCTTCAGGATTAATGAGTCGGTATTGCTGACCAAATTGAACCACTGGACGAATGTCCTTATAATGAGCGATTTGTCCAGCAATAATATCTTTTTCTTCCTGAGTCAAGCTCGTCAAATCCAATTCAGCCTAAATTCCCATCATAGCTACATCTCCACGTGTTTCCAAAGGCGTTGTACGTTCCATTTGGTGATTAGGAACAGCTGATACGTGAGCCCCCATGAAATGGTTGGGTAAAGATAGCTTGAACCATATTGAATTGGTAAACGTGCAATGGCATCAGTATTATCACTCGCCCAAACTTGTGGGAAGTAACGCATCATACCGAGGTCGTTTCGACCTCCTCCACCACCTGAACATGATTCAAAGAGAATATTCTCATGCTTGCTTGTCAGGAATTCTACCAAGTCATATAGTCCCAACATGTATTGATGACTCTGCATTTGGCTTTCAAGGTAGTTCGCTCCATTTCCGATGTTAGTCATGTTACGGTTATAATCCCATTTAACATAATCAATAGCATTATCTGTCAGAATCTTATCCAAGACATCTTTTAAGTAAGTTACCACATCTGGATTAGCTAAGTTAAGCACGAGTTGGTTACGTGAGTGTATGACCATAATTAGGCACTTGGATGGCCCAGTCTGGATGTGTACGATAAAGATCGCTGTCCACCGAAATCATTTCAGGCTCAAACCAAAGACCAACCAGCCCCTTGGCATGAACTTTTTCAATCAAGTCTTGGAGTGGTCCACCAAGTTTTCTTCATTGACGAACCAATCTCCTAGAGCACGGTTGTCGTCGAAACGATTTCCAAACCAACCATCATCCAAGACAAAGAGTTCAACACCTACTTGTTTAGCATCTTCGGCTAACTCAAGCAATTTTTCTTTTTCAAAATCAAAGTAGGTTGCCTCCCAGTTATTAAGAAGAATAGGACGCTCCTCATGGGCAAACTGCTTAGGAATGATGTAATCTGTAACAAAGGCCTGACTTTCTTGACTAACTCCAGTCAAACCTTGGTGGGAGTAAGTAATGAGGCAACTGGTGTCAAAACTTTCATTTGAAGCAAGTTCCCAGGTAAAGTTCTCATCCTCAATTCCGATAGCTACACGGACTTCATTGATTTGACTCTTTTGGACAAATGTTTGGAAGTTACCGCTATACATGAGTTGGAAAGCCAAGCCTCGCCTGCTCCTTCACTAGCTTCGTGATCACAAAGAATCAAAGCTGGTGTCTGAGCATGACCTGAAGCCCCACGGTTAGAGGCAACTTTAAGATGCCTTGCTCAACTCTTTGGCGACGAACCGTTTTCTCACGACGTAAGCGCCTTGGAGAGTGACCACATCATAGTCACGGGCAGGTACATCAGCCATAGCGCTGAGCGCTCGGTGGATAACCACCGCTTGATTAGAGTTATTGATGACTTCGCTATAAGTTACGATTGTGTTGTTGTCTTCAACCACTGTGTAGTAGAGTTTTAACTCCAAATCAGCAACTTTATCGACTAAGGTGAAAATCAGCGTTTCTGGCTTTTCCAAAGAATGGGGATATGGCAGTTTGCTTTCTAGTGAGATTCCTTTGACCACTTCTGCTTTTAAAAATTCAAGCGTGTCACATCTGAGACTCCATGCTGATTTTCAAAGACGGTTGACGAAAATCCCCCAAACCATGTAGACCTAAAACCTGGCGTTGTGTATCATAACTATATGTTCTGACGTCTGGATTAAGCTGTCCTGAAAAGCGTGATCTCTTTCATTTATGATTTGAGCCATGATAATTTGTAATCTTACGCTCAAGATGTCTCAGTAAAAGGTCTCCTTCCCCTTTCTTTCAATGATAAGTGACAATTCTTTACTGTTGATGTAATAATAGTTCTTGTTAATAGTAATACTCATGATATTCTCCTTTTTTACAAGCTTTATTATAGATGATGTAGTGCTTTCTAAATGGAATTTTGTTGCAAATATATGGTAAAATGTTAGGTAAGGAGGTTGTGCTATGATTATTTTCAGAACTTGAAACAGGAACCTTAGATTTACGTCTTGATTTTTACGGCTATGAGGATTGTTTACCAGACCAGTTCTTTGGTCCTGCCATTCGGGAAAATTACGTTCTCCATTACATCACTGAAGGAAAAGGCTGTCTTGAATACAAGGACCAAAATCCCCCTTCAAAAGGGAGACATTTTTTTACTCATACCAGGTGAAGTTACCTACTATTTTGCGGATAATCAGACTCCTTGGTCCTACTATTGGCTGGGGATTAGTGGTATCAAAGCTCAGGAGTACTTTCACCTCTCACAAATCCATGAAACAGCCTATCTTAGGTCGTCCCCTCACACCGAAGCATTAGGTAACTTCATAGAGACTATTGTCAAAGATGCAGAAAGGCTCGACGAAAGTAAGTCCTCGCAACTGCATGTTATCAGTCAACTCTATGAACTCATGCACCGATTAAATGACTCTCACCTAACCTTGATCAAGAAACCATCTCGCCCAGTTGCAAACTCTATCGTGAAGCCAAACACCTCATCGATATAGGTTATAACTCACAAGATATTAGTATCCAAGAGATTGCCGATAAGCTAGGCGTTCATCGTTCCTATTTGTCCTCCATCTTCAAAGACTTCCACAAGATTTCTCCCAAAGAATACCTGCTCGAAGTACGCATGAATCGAGCTAATGAACTCTTGAAAACTACTGATCAACCTATAAAAATTATCGCCTATTCTGTAGGCTATCTGGACCCTTTGCATTTTTCAAAAGCCTTCGGCAGTATTATGACTGCTCACCAAGTCAATATCGGACCTCTATACAATAACGATTAACTCAATATTTCTACATGAGTATTCTATAATGATAAACATATATAGATTTAAAATTGCAATAAATCCTATTCTTTTCAAAAGACCAGTCTGATATAAAATTAAATACTAATAGCCCCTTAAAACAAATCTAGTTCAAAACATGGCTTAAGGTATCAGCAATTACCAAGTTGTCAGCAGAGGAAAGTAAAATTTTTAGCACAACTCCTTTATAAGTTAGCTATGTAATGAGGCAATAAAAAACCGTTCGAAATCTCCAAAAAATATAGTCAAACTTATCTGAAACTTTTTAGAAAACAACTTCTTCTACATACAAGACAAGATTTTAAACTCGATCACCAACGTTGTTTAAAGATCTATACGCCTTTATCCAAAAAATAGGAAACTTAGATTCAAGATAATAGGCAAAATCACTGTAACTTTTAACATTAGATGACTGAAAACTTAGTACATCTCTATCAAAATAATCCAACACTTTTCTAAAGAAAAGTATTGGATTATTAACAAAATACTATTGAATGTTTAATCTTATTGATTTTTAATTTCAATATACCTTACACCACCAACAATTATCTCGCGTTTGTCAGGTTTATTAATGTATACTATTGGTATATCTTCACTGCTATAGAGAATGCTTTGTTCTGATGATTCTAAATTAGTTATTTCCTCCGCTACAAAATAACATTTTTTTTGAAATTTTAATCGTGTTTCAATTAATTTATTATTCTGCATATCCAAACAAAGTACATTTTCCTTATCTGCTAAATCTTCACCTAACAAAATTTTTCATTTGATTCTTTAAAATACACTTTGTTTCCAAACCTATTCTTTGGAACCTTATATTTTACAAATAAATCTTTTTCTTTTAGAATATGAATGTATAAACGTATATTCGTCGTACTTTATAGTATAGTCATCTAGAATCTCAAAAGAGACTCCCAGAGTTGCGATTTTATGCTTATTTTATCATTTTTTTTAATTAATTGATAAACTTCTTTTCCTATGTATAATAGATTACCTAGAATATAAAAACTTGACACTGAAAATAAGAACTCCCTCATTATCAAATTCATACTTATTCAAACAAGAACCAATGACCTTGAATATCAATACCCGATTTTTCACGACTAATAAATTTTAACAACCAATTTTCTTTGGGATTTCTATAAAAGCAACGAAAATAAACATTTATACATACCATTCCAATTAACTCAATAAAAATAAATCTAAGTAGAGATGTCAATAACTTAGCAATTGTCTCGTTATTATTTAAGTTTCTTTTATGCACAAATAAATAGTAAACTCCCATTTGCTCATCAAAAGTAACATTTTCTATCTTAAA
This sequence comes from Streptococcus sp., assembly GCA_046975465.1. Lineage (GTDB taxonomy): Bacteria > Bacillota > Bacilli > Lactobacillales > Streptococcaceae > Streptococcus. The sequence goes on from JBKWCO010000003.1 coordinate 15,439, forward strand.
ATCAATGCCTCGATACTTTACAGTTAAATCTTTAAATGAATATAATTTATTTATTATTTTATCAAATTCTAAACTTATTATTCCATGTCTTACATGTTCTCCATCAATAAAATCAAGAATGTACTTTGTATTCTTAAACTACTATCTCCAATTGCCTTTATTTCTTTACCATTTTCAAATAATTTAACTTCTTTAGGGTCATATTTAATATACTCTAATTTATTATGTAGAATTTTTCCTCAACACATTGTGATGTTATTAGATTTACTGAGATAAATAATATTGGTGCCATTAGAACTATTATCACTCTTCCACGTACTAAAATAGAGCTTGCCCTTAAAGATAATTTAACTCCAAAAATTTTGTAAAAAAATCTTCTGTAAATAATATAGAGCCAACTGCCAAGGCAGCAGAAAGAAATCCCCACTGAGAAGTAGTAAGACCACCAAATGCTATCAAAATAATAACAAGTATAATACTAGGGCCAATGGCTAATATTCTATTTTTCTTAAAATATGGAAATAGAAAAACACAAAAACAACTGAAAATAACAATATTGTAAAAATAATACTCATCATGATTTCTATTATATCAAAATGCAATAACCCACTCAAATACACTATTGTTGATAAAAAGAAAAAGACATACATTGAAGTTATTTTAAAATCCAATAAATCGTCTTTCGCCAATAGCATTTACCTCAGGCATTTGATATAATTTTTCTCAGAGGTATTTTTATTTATGAAGAAACAGCTTTTAGTTCTGAACAGTATTTGAATCTGCAACGTGACCATATTTTGGAGCGTATTAACCAGTTTGACGGCAAGCTCTACTGGAGTTTTGGCAAATGTTGAGGACTTCCACGCTGCTCGTGTCCTTCCTGGTTATGAGCCTGACAATAAAATCAAGCTCCTTCAAGAGCTTAAAGATCAGGTTGAAGTGGTCATCGCCATTAATGCTAGCAATATCGAGCACTCTAAGGCTCGTGGTGAACCTTGGTATTTCCTACGACCAAGAGGTGCTTCGTCTGATTGATACATTCAACGAGCTCAATATTTATGTGGGTTCTGTTGTCATACTCAGTATTCAGGTCAACCTGCAGCCGATGCTTTCCGTAACCAATTGGAAAAAAATGGCATCACGTCTTACATCCACTACCCAATCAAGGGCTATCCGACGGATATGAACCATATCATTTCTCCTGAAGGTATGGGGAAAAACGACTATATCAAGACCAGCCGTAACCTTATCGTCGTTACTGCTCCTGGTCCTGGTTCTGGTAAATTGGCAACATGTATGTCTAACATGTACCACGACCAAATCAATGGCATCAAATCAGGTTATGCAAAATTTGAAACTTTCCCAGTTTGGAATTTGCCACTTCATCACCCAGTCAACTTGGCCTATGAAGCTGCCACTGCCGACCTTGATGATGTCAATATGATTGACCCCTTCCACTTGGAAACGTATGAAAACGACCGTAAACTACAACCGTGACATCGAAATTTTCCTGTTCTCAAACGTATGTTTGAACGTATCCTTGGTGAGTCACCCATGCTTCGCCTACAGATATGGGGGTTAACATGGTTGGTTTCGCTATTACCGATGATGAGGCTGCTAAAGAAGCTTCTAAACAAGAAATCATCCGTCGCTACTATCAAACCGTTCTTGATTTTAAAAATGAACGTGTACCTGAAACTGCCGTTAAGAAAATCGAACTGCTCATGAACGATCTTGGTATCACGCCTGAAGACCGTAAAGTCGTTGTAGCAGCACGTGCTAAAGCTGAAGAAACCAGTAGTTCTGCTCTTGCGCTTGAATTGCCAAATGGCCAATCGTCACTGGTAAAATTCAGAACTCTTTGGTCCTACTGCCGCTGCTTTGATTAATGCAATCAAGACTTCTGCTGGCATTGCCAAAGAAACCAAACTCATTGAGCCTGAGGTGGTTAAACCCATCCAAGGTCTGAAAATCAACCATTTGGGTAGCCGTAATCTCGTCTTCACCAAATGAAATTCTCATTGCCTTGGCTATCACTGCCGCTAACAATGCAGATGCGGCCCGTGCCATGAAGGAACTTGGTAACCTCAAGGGATCTGAAGCCCACTCAACCATCATCCTTACTGATGAAGATAAAAATGTCCTCCGTAAGCTTGGTATCAATGTGACCTTCGATCCTTACTATCAATACGACAAATTATACCGTAAATAATCTATCACTAGAAACAAGAAAGACCTCAGTTTTACCAACTGGGGTCTTTTAGAAATGGGCAAGGAACTGGCTGAATAAAAAGGAGAACTCTATTAAGTTCCCTTTTGACAACCCACTTTCGTCTCCCAACCTTTCTCAAAAATGGAGAGTAGCCTAGCATTTTTATGAAAAGTGAGTTAAAAGTATCAAACAGAGGGCTAGCCACTCCCGATTCTAATTAGTCTACGATTTCTAACTTGAGAAAGGGTAAGCTAAAAAGCAAAATTATAGTAGATAGAACAGCAATGAGTGGAAGGTAACGACCTCCAATAAAGTATAGAAACAATAAGTGCTAACGCATGAGGCGATTTATAAAATTACTGTAACCCGAACAGTTTGGCCATCCTCAACAGTAATCGTATTAGACTTATAGCCCCATTTGCCAACTCTTAGACGATTTTGTTGAAGGTAGGAGACTGTCACATCTTTCAACCTGTGAAACCGTCCTACAAGACTAGTATCAACCCTAATAGGACTCTTTCTAGCCACCTTGCTCGCTTCAATTGTAATACTAGACACTACACATCTCCTTTTCCTATCTTTCTAACTATATTATACACGCTTTGAAACGCTTACACAAGTGAAAGTCCCCTCTTGCTACCTTCTAACGGTCATACAAAAATTGTAACCATTTGTTAGAATTAGCAGTTCTTGTCACCCAAAAAGCTTTTGTTTAGTGTCAATGGGGTTATAGTGGGTACTACTCTTCTTCTGGGTAAACTAAGCCCCAATCTTTGCGGAGTTGTGTCATAAGTTCCATGACATCTCGGCTGTAATTGAGGTAGGTATGATCATCCTCGCCTGCAACAGCTGCTTCCATGTCTAGGACCTCATACTGGAGGGCTTTGGCGGTTGCTCCTGCCTCGATGACTTCTTGTGAGCCATCTTCTGTATAGGTGATGACTGCCTTTTGCCCACGTGGGTACTCGTAAAGTTCGATATAACCCTTGTCATAAGCAATGGTGCCACGTTTAGGTTGTTTAGCATGAAGACTTAGCGTCACTGTCGCCATTTCCCTTCTGCATTGGTAAGGAGAATACCCGCTTGTTCGTCAACACCTGTCGGTGCCAACTTGACCTGCGAAACCATATCCGTCGGTTGCGACGTCATAAACCAGCGAACAAAGGAAAGAGCATAGACACCGATATCGAGTAAGGCACCACCAGCCAGATTACGATTGAAAAAGCGGTTGGTCATATCATATTCTTTATAAGAACCAAAGTTCATCTGGATAACTTTGAGGGGCCTAGCTTGCCACTATCCACAATTTCAGAGTTACGATAGATCGGCATATGGAAAATAGTCATGGCTTCCGCCAGTTTAACATGATTTTCTTCGGCCAGTTGGATAGCTTCTTCCAATTCCTCGCTGTTTAGCGTGATGGATTTTTCACAGAGGACATGTTTGCCAGCTGCGAGGGCCTTACGAAGGTAATTAATATGAGTATTGTGAGGTGTGGAAATGTAAATAATGTCCACCTCTGGGTCTTCAAACACCTCATCAATCTCTTCATAAACCTTTTCAATGCCATATTTTTCAGCGAAGGCTACACCCTTGTCATAGGTACGATTGGCAACGGAATAGAGTTTCCCACCAAGAGCTTCCAAGGCTTGTGCCAATTCGTTGGCAATTACGCCAGTTCCAAGGCTGGCCCATTTATAGTTGATTTGATGTGTCATAGCATACTTTCTTTACTTTTGAATAGTTAAGTCATTAACCTGAGATAAGATTTCAACCTCACTAGCTCCTGCCTGAAGTAGCGCTGAAGCTGTGTAAGCTCCCTCAATAAGGGGGACTTGTTGAATGAGAATTTCCTTGTCTGAGAATTCCTCAACCATTTCCAAATTCATACGGGAACTGCCTAGGTCGTAAAAGGCCAAGAGTCGGTTGGCGGGCTGACTGTCCACTGCTACCTGAACATGATCGAAACTTGATCCTAAGCCACCATCTTCAAGACCACCTGTTGCCGTCAGGGGAATATCGGGCGACTTCTCGAATGAGCTGAACCAAGCCTTTAGCAATATCAGCAGAGTGGGAGACAATCACAATTCCAAGTTCTGGCATGTCCTATTCCTCCGCTTCTAGCAAGGCTTTGAAGAGCAATCCTGAGGATTGTGATCCAGGGTCAATGTGACCAATTGAACGCTCACCGACATAAGAGGCACGCCCCTTGGTAGCTGCAACATCCTTGGTTGAAAGAACAGCTTGGTCAATGACATCATTGGTTAGTTGACCTTGTTTGACAGCTTCAACAACCGGATGCCAAACATCCACCATGGTCTTTTCACCAGCTTGTGCATGACCACGTTTTTTAATCATCTCGAGACCTGCCTCAAGTACTCCTGCCAAATCCTGTCCAGCTTGTTCAGCCTTCATCATGCCCATAAAGGCAGACCCATAGAGCGGACCTGAGGCACCACCAACCTTGCTAATCAAGGCCATTGAGACGCCTTAAAAACCTCAGAGGCTTTGAGGAGCCGTGTATTAAGAGCTTCAATGGCCACGCCACGCGCCAAGTTAGCCCCGTGGTCGCCATCGCCAATAACCATCTAATTCAGAGAGTAGTCTTTTTCTTGTACCATTTGGTTCAAAGAGTCATCCATTTTATTGCAACCGTTTTATCCATAATATACCCGATTTCTAGTTTTTGTCAGATTACTCATGCGATGGTCTTAACAGGACTTTCCAGAGCCTCAGCCAAGCCTCATCTTCAATCTTCATAAGGGTTAGTGAAAGACCTGCCATATCAATAGAAGTCATGTAGTTACCCACTTTTTTAAACCACATCTAGCCTGCAGCTCCAAGAAGCTGGCCAACGTCATTGGCAAAGATAATGCTCCATGAGTGGCGTTGCACCCATACCATTGATGAGAAGGCACGCGTCACCAGTCTTTGCCTCGAAGGCTTCAAAGTTTCCAGTCAATTTTTCCGCTAATGGCGAGAAGGTTGATAGACTCCCACGATAACCTGGCTCACCGTGGATACCAATACCATATTCGATTTCATCCTCTGCTAGGATAAACCAGGCTTGCCAACCTCAGGAACTGTCGCACCGCTAAGGGCCAAACCACGGTGTGGATATTAGGGACAATCTTGTCAGCCAGTCTTTGATTTCAGCCAGACTTGCCTCACGAGCCGCATGACCTAAGATTTTATGTACGAAAATTCGCAACCCCACGACGACCTTGTATAGAGACTATTTTCCAGCGATATCGTCGTCCACAACGACACTGGCAACCTCGATACCTTCCATCTCAGCCAATTCTTGAGCCATCTCAAAATTCATGATGTCGCCTGGTAATTTTTAACAATCATGAAGACACCAGCCCCTGGTCCGCTTCCTGATAGCTTCCAAAATTTGATCAGGCGTTGGTGATGTAAAAACTGCACCTGCGATAGCTGCGAAAGCATACCATCACCCACAAAACCAGCGTGGGCTGGCTCGTGACCACTTCCGCCACCAGAATGAGACCAACCTGACCAGAAGCCTGCTCATTTCTTGCAATGATGTCAAAACCTCAGGACGATGCACCAAATCATGTGTACATAAGCCAAGCCATCTAACATCTCAGTGACAACATTTTCAGGATTATTGATAATTTTTTCATGGAATTGCCTCCTTTTCAAAGGTATCATTTTACACTTACATACGCTTCCTTCTGTAATTGCTCATCTCCTATAAATAAAGGACTTAACGCTTGAGAAAGGTAGCGCAAAAAATATAAACGCATACATTTTATGATTTAATTGTAGCATTTGCCTCAATCATTAGCAAGGCAAAGGCAAGCCTCCATTTTCCTGTCCCCATCATTAAGTAGAAGAAAATCTCATAAAAAGACCATTTTAGTCGCCAAAGCTATTGAAAACCACCATTCAAGCCTTATAATGGAATGACGAATTAACGATAAGGAGGGTCACATGACTATCGATTTCCAAATGAAACAGAGACCAAAACGAAATGGATGCCGTCCTTCAGGCAGGCCGTGTCCTTATGGAGAGTGGTGCTGAGATTTACCGTATTGAAGACACTATGGGACACATGGCTAAGTCTCTTGGCATCAGAGACTTTTCCACTTACGTGGTAAATCGAGGAGTCATGATTTCCGGACTCAACCGCTCAGGTCTTAAAGAGTCTCGTGTCCTAGCTACCTCAGTCCCGTCTATCCATCTAGGTAAACTAGAGGAAGTAAACCGCCTGTCTCGAACTGGCAGAGCAGCCAAATCAGCCTGTTTCTAGTATCTTCCAAAAACTGAGAACCATTGAACACAAGACCTTCTATCGTCCTTTAGAGGAATTATAGCCTGTGTCATTGGTGCAGGGAGCTTCTCGCTAGCCCTTGGAAGTAGCTGGATTGATGGGACTGCTGCGGCTATCTCTGGACTTTTTGTGGGGATTGGCATGCAGCTTTTTTCCCGTTTCATTCATACCAGTTTCTTGCAGATTATCCTCTCTAGTGCCATCGCTGCTTTATCGGCCAATATTCTCTACTATCTAGGAATTGGCCAGCACCGTAGCGTGATTATCCTGGGAACCTTGATGATTTTGATTCCTGGGGCCTACTTTGTTAATGCCATCCGAGAATTCACCCAGAACAACTACTATAGTGGCCTGGCCCTGATGCTATCGGGAGTCTCCACTTGTCTATCAATCTCTGTCGGTGTCCTTGCCATGATTTCCATTCTCCCCTTGCGGAGCAACTATCAGGCGTCTTTCAACACCGTCTACCTCTTGGCTAAGAAGTCCTGATTCAAACTGTCATGGCAGGACTAGGGACAGCAGCCTTCTCCGTACTTACCGAGTACCCAAGAAATACTTCTTAGATCTTGGAACACTAGGCGCAGGCTCATGGCTCCTCTACCTCTTGATTTGGAATAATACCCATCACGAAGTTTTAGCCATCCTCTTTCCTGCCTTACTGGTCACTTTCACCTCACGCTTTTGGCCCACTACCGTAGATGTCCAGCTACAGTCTTCCTAGCCTCAAGCATGTTCCCACTTATCCCAGGGATGAGCTTCTACCGTGCGGTCTACTTCCTCTTGATTGGAAATTCGGACCTCGGTCTCAGCTTCCTACGAGCTTGTTTCCTAGCTTCATTTACCATCGCCATCGCCGTCAGTTTGACACAACAAATCCCTAGCCACTATTTTGTAATAGGGAAGAAGAAATAAATTGTTAAAAGCCAGTGGTTTTGTATGCCAGTGGCTTTTTTGGTGGCATTCTAAAATCAGTGAATAGCATATTAAGAATATCAAAATACCCTACTCAAGGATCTATCCGCTGCTAACTTAAAGCAAATACATTATTAACTCTCTTTTATGAAAATTCATCATTCATATACTATCAGTTTTGTTTTGAGTAGAGTTGGAAAGAGTTTATACAAAAAATAAAAACGCTTACACAATTCTTTGATTTTATTAAAATGTGATGATAAACTTGATATGTAAGCAATAGAACTATAATATTACCTTAATTTTACTCATGAGTTAACCATATCCTTG
>JBKWCO010000004.1:0-21838 GCA_046975465.1 Streptococcus sp.
GAATTTCGTCTGGACTATATGGGACTTTTCTAACAGCGGAATCAATCGGTGGGTTTGTTGGAGCTGTATTAAGTGGTTTTGTCAATAAATCCCTGTCAAGTAAACGTTTAATGCTCTTTTTAGCATGTTCGGGCATTATGTTAATGCTAGCAACTCCGCTTTATTCTATATTCCACAACGTCATTATTCTGGCTTTTTCTCCAGCACTGTTTAGCCTATTCCTTTCCATTTTTAATATCCAATTTTTCTCTATTGTACAAAGAGATGTAGATAATGAGTTTCTTGGTAGAGTATTTGGAATCATCTTTACAGTAGCTATTCTTTTCATGCCTCTTGGTACTGGATTTTTTTCAATGATATTAAAACCTAATAATGATTTTAATCTTTTAATTATTGGTACGTCTATTACCGTATTGTCGTTAGTGTTTGGAATACTATTTAAAAGGTATAATATTAGTTAATAGATATTACCAAGTGAAAATTAGTAACAATATCTCCTCAACAGTTAGATATTCAAGGCCTATTTTTTGGATCTTTTCTAATATTAATCGAGTGATTCAAGACTTTAAAAAAATGAGATAAGACAGTAGCTATTCTGAGGTTACTGTCTTATCTTGCCTTCTTTGTTAACTGTAGTGGGTAAAACTGGAAATTATATAACTGTAAAGATTAGCCTTTACTTATGTAGTTAAGCTTCATTACCAACAATAGGGCTTTTCTATGTCTTTATAACGCAAATAGAAATTTAAGCCCCTGTATAAGTGCATAACTGCTTAATCCTTGATATAATGGGAGCATATTTTAAGAATTAAATGATTATTGTCAATAAAAGATCATTATTAAATATTGAACGGAGTTTAGGGACTATGGAAAAGGAAGCAAAGCGTCTTTTACGCAAACTGATTAGGTTGTTTGCTGGTGATAGCAAAAAAGCTGCATTAAAGTATATTGATGAAGTTGCTCATTTAGATATAGTAGAACTAAATCATTTAGCTAAGGAAAATCCAGCGATGCATTTAAGTGCTGAAATTTTTAGTGATATGGAGCGAGTTAGAAAAGGGGAAGAACCACGATTCTTTACCAGAGATGGAGACTATATAGGATTGTGTGTGGAAGAATATCATAGATTTGACCTTATGACACGTCAGCAACGATACGTTCTAAGTTGGGCGTTTGGAATGCTACTCTTTTTAGCAGTCTTTGCAATTGTTTCCTGGAATTTTGTTCCCAATGTTATCCAAAAAATGGAAACCAGTGCATCACTATTGAACTATACTGAGAACTATGGCACTCGTCCTGAACAAGTCTTTGCAATGGTTGTAAGTGGAGTCTTATTGATTTTACTTTCTGTTGTTTCACTAGTATGTTTGAAGAGGTATCGTAAAGATACTGAAGAACCTATCAATGTCGTATTGACTGATGATTTGAGATTATAAAAGCTGAAGCTTAAGCTTTGGCTTTTTTGGTGTCTTCTCACTAAATCACCCCATGTCACTGGGTTATAAAGGGAATTTCTTTATGATAGAATTCGCTTATGATTACATACTTAGCAGAAAAAAGAGACCAAGGGATAGCCTACTATATGGCCCTTGCTGCAGATAATACACTTTCTGCAACTCAACTAGATGAAAAATATAAAAAACAAGGTTATATTCAATTTAAAAATGCTGCTTACCACAATGGAGAGTTGATTACGATTATCTGGGCTCAAGGTCATATGCTAGAGTTGAAAGAACCAGAAGACTATAAAGCCGAATGGAAAGAGTGGCGTTTGGACACCTTACCTATTATTCCTGAAAAATTTGAATATAAGGTTATGACACAGAAAGAACGGCAATTCAAGAAGGTTAAGGATTTCTTTGAGAAATCTAGGATGATTGTTTGGGCTACCGATATAGACCGTGAAGGTAGTCATATTGCCTATAGTATTAGCCTTATGACTGGTATTTTAGACCAGGAAGGTCCAAAGAAAATGATCAAGTCCCTTTGGGTTGATGAATTAACACCAACAAAGATTCAAGGGAGTGAAAAAACTACGTGAAATAGACTATCGAGTCTTGCAAGCTATTGAAGCCCAAACACGAGCTATTGCTGATTGGCTTCTTGGGATGAACGCTTCCCGTGCTTTAAGTCTCCTATTAGAAGATAAGATAGGATTGAAATTGGATAGGTCAGGCAAGGACGGTAAGATTGCAGTAGGAAGAATCAAAACCGTAGCTCTATTTTTGATCTATTTAAGAGAATTAGCCATCCGAGATTTCGTTCCAACAACTTATTGGGAATTAGAAGCCACCTTTGAACATCTAATGGCATCTACAAGGGTAATTATATTCCTATTGATATTCCGTATTCTAAAGGTGACAAAAAGGTGAACCTTGGGAAGGAGACTGTCCTACCAAGAAGATTGGGAAAAGCTTATTCAGAATCCAAAAATTATTGGAGATAGTAACAAAGGTGTTATCGTTGAACATGAAGTTGAACTGAAAGAAAAACGACCACCAAGGCTTTATTGTCTTGACTCGATACAAGAAGAATTAGGTAAACTCTTAGGACTGACAGCAAAAGAAGTTCTAGAAGGCCCTTGCCAAGAATTATATGAGGTGAGGAAACTAATCACGTACCCAAGATCTTTGTCTTTTTATATTTCTAGGGAACGTTATGAGACATTGAAGCAACAAGCACCAGCATTAGCTCGATTGGTTGGATTCAGTGAAGAGGATTTAGTATTTCCAGAGCGTCCAGATGGCTTTTGTAAATGACAAGAAAGCTGCAAACCACTCAGCAGTAGTTCCAACTACAGTCATTCCCACTGAAGAAGAAGTAGAAGCCCTTCCTGATGTACTGAAGATTGTCTACAAAGCAGTTATTAGAAGAACTCTAACTATGTTTTTCCCGAAATACCAGTATGAACAGACGACAATCATTACTCAGGTAGGAGCTGGTAAGTTTAAAACGGTAGGACAAGTCCCTAAAAACCCTGGTTGGCAAGTTTTATTCCAAGATAGTGCGAGCCTGCTTGATGGAGTGATAGAAGAAAGTGAGGCGAGGGAGCTTATTAAAGTTCAAACTAACGATACTGTCACTTCGCACCTAGTGCCAGCGGAAAGACATGTTAAAAACCGCCTCGCCACACGAATAGTACCTGGCTTCGAGCAATGAGAACTGCTGGCCGGGACCTAGATGATGAAGAGCTTATCACTATCATGAAACAAATCAAAGGTTTAGGTACTGCAGCAACTAGGGGAGCAATACTGGATAAATCGTCGTTAATAAATGGGTGATAGTCAAGCAAGGAAAAATCTATTTATCTGAACTTGGTTGGTTAATCTGTGAGACACTTAAAGATGAACGTGTCTTATCTCAACCAGAAACAACAGCAATATGGGAGCAATCACTCAGTAAAATAGCTGAAGGGACCAATACACAAGAGAAATTCCTGAAAAATATCTATAGGTATCTAGGTATTGAGAATCCTCACAACAACCTCATCGAAAATCTGATTAATGCTGTAGATAGAACTGATTACACTCCTTCCAAGACTTTATCGAGCAAGCAGTAGCAAAAGCTGATGGTAAACTTGGTAACTGTCCTTTATGTGGAAAGGCCGTCAAAGTCCTAGGAAAATCAAAAGTGGCTCAGTGTGAAGATAATATCTTATCAAAGAAGAAAGAGAAGTAGGTGCAACACCTGTTTGTAGCTTTAACTTCTGGATCACTGTAGGTTTTATTAAAGACAAGAAAAAACACTCACCAAGAAACAAATCAGTGACCTTTTATCTGACAAAGGACGAACAAACCTTATCAAGAACATCGAAGGTAAATATGGCCCATTCGATGCTTACGCTTATCTTTCCTTCAACGAAGAAAAGGATTTTATCAAGTAAACCTTGAAGTTGATAAAGCAACGTCTAAAAAATAGTTCATTTTATATGACTTTTAAAAATTTAAGGCTCTCTGCGCTTGCTCTTGTAATTTCCACTGTGCTACACTAATTTTAGTTTAAGAAAAGACGATTAAAAATCTATGAAAGGAAAATTATGAATACACCTCGTATTAACCGATTTTTAGGTGAATGGCTGGATAGACAGACTAGTCCCAACTTTTTCAAGAAGGCTTAATTCTTCTGAATGCATGTGACTTTATCGATAGTAATTCGGATGCCATCCCGGGTCTCATCGCTCATAAAAAAGCCCTCTACGTCAGCAATTGATGAAGCTCTCGCTAGTCGTGGGTACTGTTATCTTAAGCCTATTGAAGTCAATGCTCAAGACTCCATTGAAGTAAGAAGTACTATCGCTTTGAAACCATACCTAAAGGTTCCAATGAACCTATTACTTACTATGGTCTAGGTGCGTACTTTATTTGCCGTGCTATATTTAATAATGAATTCGATATTGATTCTGGCTTTCAATACGATGACGAAGAACTCTTTATGAAGATATTGGATTTGATGCTCTATTCCATAATAAGTCCGTTTCCTATTAGGAGACACTCTCTCTGATGATATGGAGGTATCTTGGCAGAAATTGGGATCTCAATGCGTAGACGAGCTTTTAATTAATATGCTTTTCAAGAGCTTCCCTTTATGATATATAGATTGGAGAATATAACATGAGAACTTCTAGTAGATGTATAGTTTTCTTTCTTTACTTTGCTTGGTTTACCTTTGCTCAGTTACTTATCTTATCTTTCTTATTTTAAATTATTCATCATTTAACTTATCCTTTGATTTTATGTTTTCAGGAGTTTTCTACATTATCACAAAGGTTCCTCCACTTTTAGTTCTGTGTATTTTTGGGGGACTTGGATTGACATTTACGGTAATGAAGGACGCGGTGTAATGAAAGGTTATTTGAAATACATTGACCATTATTTTAGCCATGATGAAATGGCTGAAAAGGAGACTTTGTATTATATAGATAGGAGAACAGAATATGAAAACTTTCAGTAAGTGTATAGCAATTATTTTTGCTTTGTTTCATTTACCTTCATGCAGACACTTATTTTATCTTGGTTATTTTTTGATCTTTCCTCACTTAACTTATTCAACTTATCCATTGAACATTTTATTTCAAATTATTGCTTAATGATAACGAAGGCTCCTCTAATATTAGTAATACCTAGTATAGGTGGTCTTGGCTTTACAATTTTGTCACTGAGAAACGTGTTATAATGGGAGAGGAGAGTAAAAGAACATGAAAGATATTAAGAATAAAGTTAGCATAAAGCGGTATAATAGCAAATTGTTAGTCGAACCCTCAGAAACGTTATTAGATATTTTCCAAATAATGTCTAAACGAAATAGGATAACTAATATTTTGGGAAAGGTTGGTTCTGGAAAAACCTACCTCGCAAGAAATTATATTGAATATTTAAGTGAAAACACCAATAATCTTATCGTCTATTTTAATGGCAATAATAAAAGAAGTGAATTGTGACTTATCGTTTGGCGACTTTGATAGCTTCACAGATTTTTTGTTAAATGTAGAAGTCAAAGATACATCTATATTTGGTTATTGATGAGGCATCCTCTTTAACGGACGAACAACTGGTACATTTAAATGCGACTTTCAATAAGTTACTCGCTAATGATTTTGGGATTGTCGTATCTATTCTGTCCTATACTGTATTACTCGATAAGTTTGAGGGGAGCTTGAACGTTTCGTACTAGAAACAAAAGGTCTTAATTATTTAGACAACAATAAATTCCATGAATAAATTACAAAAGAGCAGTATGCTCTTTTTTGTGTATTCATAGGGTGTCACTGGGTTTGAGTCAGGGATGACTTTTGCTATCATCTAACTGTAATTTTTTAAGAAAGGAAATTGCTTATTTATGGATAAAAACAAACGTTCAATGATCCTAAAATCTGGAGCTTTTTTAACAGCCCTTGTAGCAACCGGTTTGGTTAATAATGGCGTATCAGCAGACGAAACTGCCACACCAACTGGACCAACAGATAATGCTACTGTTGCGACTGGACACTCCGATACACTTCTTCCTCCCGCTTCATCAACACCAGCGACACCTGGCACCAATACTACAGATGTCCCAACTGCTGAAGCACCTAAAGTTGACACTCTTAAAAATGAAGGTGTAACAACTGAGACACCTAAAGTAACTGACGGTTCTACTGGTACTGGTGTAGCTACACCTACAACACCAAGTGTTACTACGCCAAGTCAAGACGAAGGGAAGACATCAGAAACTTCTGAGGCTACACCTACGACTTCTGAAAATGCAAGTACAACTGCTGAAACGTCTACAGCTACCTCTGAAGGAAGTGAAGGAAACTCTACTTCTGATACAACTTCAACTGCATCAGAAACACCTACCCCTTCAGAACACACAGTAACTGAAACTCCTACTAAGCCTAACGCTACGGATACTGCTAATACTAACCATAATAGTGAAAATAACACTAGCAGTAGCAGTGAAAGTTCAACAAATACTGTTAATGATAAAGGGTCAACTGTTGCCACACCAACTCCAGCACCAACTGAAGGGAATAACGCTTCAAGTTCTGAAACACCTAGTGGCTCATCAACTTCAGCTGAATCTTCTTCAACAAGTTCAGAAACACCAAAGGTGTCTGATGGAACATCTGGAACAGGTGTGAGTTTGCCAAGTAGCGAAGGAACAACATCTTCTGAGAAATCATCAACTTCTCCAGAACTGTCTGAAACAGCTACAAGTACACCTCGCATTCTTGACGGAACTATTGGAACTGGAGTTTCTACGCCTACTGAACATAAATCAGATAGTCGTACAGAAGTAGCTTCAACTTCAGCAACTACTTCAAACAAGGTAGTTGAGTCTCCTAAAACTGAAGAAACTCCTAAAGTTAGCGACACGAATGTTCAAGAAGCACCTAAACCAGGGACGTTTCTCCTTCAACAAAACAAGTTGTACTTAATGTGACTCCTAGTCAACCAGTCGTTACAAATACTGGTTATAAAGTTGTCTCAACAAACAATAGTGATCTTGTTGTACAAAACTTCGATGGTTCTGTAGCCTCAGTTCCAGCTTCACAGGCAGGAGGAGCAGTGAATGAGGATGGAACTGTCTCTGTTAAGACCGAGGCAGGAGAAATGGTAACACTTCCTGAAACAGGGGAAGCTGGAACAAAACTCGTTACCTTTGGATTCTTGATTTTGGCAGCACTTGGTCTTCAACGTACAGCTGTAAAACAAGATAAATGGTACTCAAACTAAGAAAGGTGATTATTTAAAATGTTTAAAGACTCAAATAACACGAAAGGACATGGCTCTATTCGTAAAAATAAGGTCTATGGAGCAGTAGGTGTACTTGCACTCGGTGCTGCAGCAATCGTTGGAGGAACTTCTCAAGCATCCGCAGATGAAGTAACTGAAGCTCCTGTAAATTCAGAACCAGTGGCGACCTCTCAAGCAAACGCAGATAGTCTTATGTCACAAGCTACAGCTGTTGCGACTTCAGATGTCTCTACTCCAACAAACACAGCGACTGCAACAAACACTACTGATTCACAACCTACTGAAACAGTAGCAGAAGTAGCTACTACACAGCCAGTAAGTACTAATGATAATAATGCTTACGCTGAAAAGGCTAATACATCTACTGAAGCTGAAAAGGTAACTATCGACAACACAGCTGTCACAGATGCAGTTGCTACTGCCAAAGACAGTGGTGTTAAAGTAACACAAGATGCTACGCAAGATAAAGGGACACCAACCACAAGTGCAGAACTC
Source organism: Streptococcus sp. (assembly GCA_046975465.1). Lineage (GTDB taxonomy): Bacteria > Bacillota > Bacilli > Lactobacillales > Streptococcaceae > Streptococcus. The sequence continues at coordinate 7,731 of JBKWCO010000004.1, forward strand.
GCAACAAAGCAAGCTGAAATCAAAGCCGACCAAAATGAACAAGTAGCTACAATCAAACAAGCTACCCAGGACGCATCTGGACGCCAATCAGCCTATGATGCAGCTGACAAAGCACACGACACACTTGAAACCCAAGTAGACAAAGCGGTTAAGGATAGTAATGGACTTATTAAAGCTGAAGCTACTGAAATCTCAAGTGGAGATGGTAAGAATGTAGGTGATTACAACACCTATACTGAACAGGTTAACAAGCAGATTGCTTCGAACAAAGAAACCATCGACAAATTTAACAAAGATTATGCTGCTATGAAGGATAATGCTAACGTTAATGTTGATGGACGTGTGACAACACAAAATGTTGATCAATTGACTTACGGGAACTCTGTTCAAAATGGTAGTGTTAATCCAGACGGCACCTTCTCATTCACGCACGATATGAATGACTCAGCTAATGATAGCTTGGGTGTTTTGGGTACAGGTACCCTTAATGGTAAGGTTAATTTCACGTCTGCTGCTAATGGAGACGGTTCGACAACCGTAACACTTAATAGTCTCGATTTGTGGAACTATGCTTATACAAGTAACCGTCTGAATACTGGTGTTAACCAAAATCTTAACTACCACGTTTACACAGACGGAGAAGAAATCTACTCAGTAAACCATGATGGTAACTCTAGCTTTGCGGAAGATATCAATCGTAGTATTGCACTTAACAAGTCCTATGTCTTGAAACCAGGCGAACCTACTGGTATTATCCCAATTCTTAACATTGATGATAACTGGATTATCAATACTCATGGTCAGTTGAGTCTTGATTTCACTAATCCAAACGTGGTTCCATCAGCTACAGTTAAAAAGGTTAATGAGCCTGTTAAACCAGAAATTCCATCTGTAAGCTACCATGACTACAGTATGAATTATCAACCAACTGTAACTAAAACTGTCCTCAACAGCGACGGCGAAAATGTTAATGGTAAGATGATTCCGAAAAATGATGAACATACGTACGTTTTGAATAATGGAAACATTTTTGCCAATGCAAAGTTGGCGACACTGTGACAACTCGTGATCCTCTTGAATTTGGAGAAGTTCCTAACATCGAAGTCAACAAAGCTGAAAATGAGGCTAAAGGTTGGAACGTTGACTATGATGATGCTTCTAAGACCTACACATTTACGGCTAAATATGAAGGTAAAACTCTAGAAGCACCTACAATCAAGTTTGTAGCAACTGACGATAACGGTTTCTACGATAATACTTATAAAGCTGGTCGTAATGGTTACGAAACCTTCTCTGATACTGTCACTAACAAGACACCAACGGCTCCAAAACCACATAAGTCTGTTACAGACTCAAAAGGAAATGACATCGACGGAAAAACTACTGACGATGATAAAGTAACCTTCCATTTGACGACTGACTATAGCCCATACAAAGATATGGCTGCATCTAAACAAGCACTTAAATTTGCACTCCTTGATGACGTGCAAGATGGTGCATTCACAGTAGATGAAGATGCTATTACTATTGTCGATAGCAAGAACAAAGATGTCAAAGACCTCTTTGATATGTATCACGTACTGTCAGATGAAGGACGTACTGATGCCATCAACAAGATCCTAAATGAATCTGGTCTTAACCCAACTGGTGAATTCTATCTCTGGGTAGCCAAAAATCCAGTTGATTATTACCAAGACTACATTCTAAAAAACAATAATGTAACAGTTAACCTCCCTGCTACATTGCAAGTCCCTGCTGGTACTACTGTAGAAAATGATTTCTATCAGATTGATTTTGGTAATGCCTATAAATCAAATCTTGTTTCATTCGATACACCACCAGCAGCACCAGTAGGAGAGTCTGGCGGACCTACTTCTACGCCAGTAACTCCAGTAGAAGAAGTGCCTGTCCAACAACAAGCTATTAAAGTTCTTCCTAATACTGGTGAAAAATCAACTTCAGCTATTGCTACAGCAGGTGCAGTTATTTTGGCTACTGCACTTGGAATGCTTGGTTTCTCTAAACGTAGTAAAGAGTACTAAGATAGCACCCACTTCTTAAAATTCCTTTTCCCTATTCTAAATTCATAATTCCCTAAAAACACAGCTCACAAGAGTTGTGTTTTTTAAGTGTCACTAGGTTACAAATAGATATTCGTTTTCCTATAATTAAGAAGTACTTTAAAACGAACTAGGAAGGAAGTTATTGCTTATATGAGGACTGATAATTTATATAACTATGGACTTATGAAATCAAGACAAGACCATATAAGTAGAAAGAAGGTGTCTTTTTGAAAAATAATAAATTAATGTTCATGTTACTGATGAAATGGTTTGCTGAAAGTATTTATTTCCTTGAAATCATATTTATAACAGCCACTTCAGTCCTGTTATTAGCAAACAATATTCTCAATGTTTCAACAAAGACGATTCATATTGTCGCCCTGGTATTACTAGTAGTTTATGTATGTATTGGTTTGTTATTAGCTAATCGAAAAAATAAATTTACGATGTCAGTTAATTACTTTAAATTGATAGGTGCATTGGCTTATATCGTACTTATCACCACTCTAAAAGGTATTGTCTTTGATATTCTGACACACCCACTAGTTACATTGGGGATTGCACTTCCTTATGTTGTAGCTATTGCCTTAAGAAACTTCAGTAAAGGTCAGATCAATAAAATTATTTTTGACGATAGACACAATGCAAATATCAGAGGACGATTTGACACCGTAGAAAATATCAAGGAATCGATGCGTTCATCTATTGCTAGTAGCATTTCTCGCGAGTTTAAGGGTCTTACAGAAATCAGAGATGAAAAGTTTAGGCAAGATACAGAAGGAAATGTAGCTGGTATGTTCAAAGTGTTGCTGAAATCTGGCTTTTGGGGGCTTAAACACATCCCATTGACTAAAGTAACACTGACATTTAACTTAGAGTAAGAGGTAATCACAATGAAGAAAAATATTTTAACAACGGAACAAGCAAGTTTTTTGAAACAGTACAATTTCTCACTATACCAGGAACGATTTGAAGTATTATGTGAAGCTCAGAAAGCTGAAAAAGAAGGTCAACTAACATTTGCCTCGGACGATGAATATAAAACATTCATTGATGCTGTAATGACTGGAGAATGGTCTGAAGAACTCTTTATGATCAATCTCTCAAATCCTATTGGATGCGAACACTTCCTTGCAGCACGAGAAGATGGCAATGGCGGACTAATTTGGGATGTCGTCGATTATAGTGAAGGAGACCGCTTCACTAAAGAACAGATCCAGACGATTGTTCCAGAGGCATATCGATATAGTGCCTTTATGGTCTCTGAGATTGCTGCAGAAAAAGACTGGGGCCCAGAAGCCCAGAACCAACGACTTGAACAAGCTAAAAAGCAAGCCCAAGAACATGAAAAATCTATCGAGAACTTTACAAAACCTCGTGTAATCACAGATGATGAACTTACACAAAGTTCTATTAGAACAGTAGCAGCAACTTTGAGACCTGCACAATAATCATAGGACGACCTAAGGATAGCATGTAATGATGCTATCCTTTTTATATAAAATCGCCAAAAAGTGTTGAAATTATAAACCATTTGCGTTATAAACTATATGTAAGATTAATCAATAGAAAGAAGTAAGATTTACGTGCTAAATTCAAAGAACACTCATGTTGAAACACAAGTTTCTAATCACCATTCACTTGTTGTTCTTCACCTTTGAGTGGGAAATCGGGGAATAACCCCGATATTCCTTCCACCTAGCATATAGGGGATGTTAGCAGAGTACATCAAAAAAGGTTATGAAAGTAAAATTTAAAGTAACTCGCCATCCTTTCGACTGGAGGGGGCTTCTAGCTTACCTCTTCATTGGGATTATCATTTACTCTATCATCAAGTTGTTTTAATTTTTAGTCAGATCAAAATGAGGTTGACACGAGCAGAATCGGTATGCTAGAACGTACGGTTGCTAGTTGGGAAAACGGATAGATATATATGTATCTGAGTATGGCAATTAAGTTAGCGGAGTTCTATAGAGTTAGTATGGATGTTTTTTCTAAAATTGAAAAGGATTAAAAAATATTATGTTAGAAAATATTGCTAATATTGTAACTATTTTAGGTGTAGGTTCACTTGGAGTAGGAGCTTTAAAATTTTTACAAGATCATAAAAAAAAAAAAAAAGAAGCTGATAAAGAACAAAAGAAATTGGAAAAATTAGTTTTATTAGCTACTATGCGAAATGTAATTACAACATTTTCATCAACTAAACATGATGATTTAGATGACCAGAGATATGCACAATATATATATATAGATGAAGAAAAAAGTTGATACAATGTCCAATGAGGATGAAAGGAATCTACACTATTTAGCATATCTTATATCGATATTTGAGGATTTAAAATATGATTGGGATCAAGATATTTTCGATGAACTGGATACAAATATTTCTAAAATATTATCTTCTATAATTGATCAACAACAGAATTTGTTGGCTCTTTCGACAAGCAAACGAATTATAACGTTTTTATATTCTGTAAATAAGTTGTATAATCATTGGGCTCTCTATGCTTTTCAAGATGATGTCGGTGAGTTCGAACCAGCGGCAGAGATAATCCTTAACCAATTATATGATATCTATTACAATAATTATATGAGTTGCAAACAGTTATACCTATAAGTACATCAAGTAAACTGATTGTTCTATTTTGGGGTATGATTTTGAAAATTTCTTCTATAATATAGTTGGAGAGTATGGAATCAAAGTCATGGAGAACCATTTTTAAACCGATAAATAGAAGGTCTAACCTTGGCTGGTGACAGTGGAACTTCTTTCTCTTATAAAAAGGAGGATCCCAAGGTAAAAATTTCATCAAGTGCCATGAGCTGGGAAACTCTTGCTAGAAGCATCAAGAAGCTTGGAGCGAAGCAAGTTGATTGGAGGTCATTCTGCTGGTGGACTAGTGGTTTAATATGTTTAGGACAAACTAAGGATAGCATCACTGTATGCTATCCTTTTTGCAATGAATCATATAGCACGCGCAACATTTTTCTTCTAAACTCCAGTAATTTTCTTGAATAATATCAAAGACTGCTTTAAAATGTGAGAACATTTAAGTATAATAAAAACAGAATACTTAATAGGAAGTCCCCGTTAGCTATTTGAGGTAACGAACACTTGATTTTTGGAGATTAAAAATGAAATCTGATTTTATGAAAAAATGGATACAAAGAAAAAGCCATAATTTCTTTTATCGTACTATTATGTTTTTGTATGGGGTACTATGTACTTGCAATTTTACCGCATCAAAGAGCGGTAAAGTCATTTAATAGAAGTGACAGCTAAAATTCAAAAAGATAACAGTAGCTTAGGAAACAATCAAAGTATCTAAGGAACTACTTAGTAGCAAAGATAAACCCTTAGATGAAAATCTGACGGTTGAACTAAAAAACGAAGTCTCAACTGCCGAAAAAGAAGAAGCAAGTAATTCCTAAAATCAAAAGAAAACAAGCGACATCAATAAACAAGTCAAATCACTGAAAAAACCAATTAACTACACGACAGAGAAAAAAAATCTTAGAGTTAAAAACCAAAAGTATTTAGCAAGTGTTAGGCAGTTAAAACAAATTACCAATCCTTCCAATACATTCGTGGAAAGTCGTCTTAAGGAAATTGATACAATCTCAGATGTTCAGTCAGCCACAGAAGAAAATAGATCCAAACCAAGGCTTAAACAAGCAAGGAAGTTATACGGCAGCAGTTTATTTCGCTGACAATGAAGTGACTAATCCAGTTCCTGGTGCTGATTTAGTAGCAAAAGGCACGGATGCAGGTGGATGTGTTGAAGTCTATAAAACGGCAGAAGATGCCAAAAAACGAAATGACTATTTAAGTGCTTTCGATGGCCTTCCAACTGTCATCAATCTGGTTCACACTATGTATACGGAACAGTTGTTATTCGTGTCGCAGCATCATTAACAGCCTCACAACAAAATACATTAACGCAAAAATATATGAGAAGTTGATTCAATTAGAAAATGATAACACAAGCAAAAACACCTCAAAAACGGAAACCTCATCCTCTACAGAACCAGCATCGTCTAGTTCAAGCTCTACTCAATCAACTGTTAGTGAATCAGCTCAGAATGACACCAAAACTGTAGCTGGAAGTACCCCAAAAACACCTGCACAACAACAAGATTCTGGGGTTCCCGAATCATCAAATGATATAATGTTAAATCCTGAATACCATAGCCATATTGATGAAAATGGTTATAATTCGCTCTTAGGTGCCAATGTCCTAGATAATAACAACGGAGGTAATAACTCTAATTCCTCTAACGAGTCATCATCAATGGGAAGTTCTGAATAAGTTCCTCATAACTCGATATCCCTTTAAAAATATTTAGAAGAATACCGAAAACGCCAATTATAGCTATTGGTGTTTTTTTACTGTCAAATCTATAGGTAATATCGTACCACTTGAAAACCTCACCAAAATAGTCTATACTTTTGTTAGCTTATAAACTAACAAAAGAGGTGGCACATGGGATATTTTGATTATTCAAGAGAGCCAAGAAGTGAAATCGCTTTTATCGATATGAAGTCTTTTTATGCCAGCGTCGAATGTGTTGAGAGAGGACTACATCCTCTAAAGACTTCTCTATGTGTTATGAGTAGAGCTGATAACTCTGCAGGTCTTATCTTAGCTTCTTCACCGATATTTAAAACAGTGTTTGGGAAATCAAACGTAGGAAGAGCTTACGACCTCCCTTTTGATGTTCAGACAAGAAGATTCTCGTTTTACAATGCCAAGAGACAAGGACTGAGAACAGATCCAGAATACGTGCGGTTCATTGAAGACTGGGCAAAAGTGACTTTCATCGTTCCTCCCAGAATGGACGAGTATATCGCAGTTAATATGGAAATCCAAGGCATTTTTCAAAACTATGGTAGCCCTAAAGATATTTACCCTTATTCTATAGATGAAGGTTTTATTGACCTGTCTAGTTCTCTTAATTACTTCGTTCCAGATAAGCAGTTGTCACGAAAGCAAAAACTTGACCTTATTTCTGCAAGGATCCAAGGGACATCTGGAGACAAACTGGCATCTATTCAACCGTTGGTATGTCCAATGCTAACCCATTACTTGCTAAATTAGCCCTTGATAATGAAGCAAAGAAAACTCCAACCATGAGAGCTAACTGGTCCTATGAGGATGTGGAGAATAAGGTATGGTCTATTTCTAAGATGACAGATTTCTGGGGTATCGGTAAAAGAATGGAGAAACGCTTCAACACGTTAGGTATCCACTCAATCAAAGACTTGGCAAATGCTAACCCAGATATCTTGAAGAAAGAACTAGGAGTAGCTGGCCTTCGTTTATGGTTTCATGCTAATGGTATTGATGAAAGTAACGTTCATAAGCCCTACAAACCAAAATCAAAAGGTCTAGGCAACTCCCAAGTTCTCCCTAGAGACTATTTTAGACAACGTGATATTGAGATTGTCCTTAGAGAGATGGCCGAGCAAGTTGCTATCCGATTAAGAAAGATAGGCAAAAAAGCGACTGTTGTTTCTATTCATCTTGGCTACTCTAAGCAAGAGAACAAACGTTCTATCAATACTCAAATGAAAATTGAACCAACGAATAGCACCGACATGCTGACAAACTATGTGTTGAAGTTATTCCATAATAAATACACTTCAGGAGCAATCCGAAGTATAGCGGTTAATTATTCTGGTTTTGTAGATGAATCTTTTGGTTTAATCTCACTGTTCGATGATGTCGAACAAATTGAAAAAGAAGAAAGGCTCCAGACAGCAATAGATTCTATCAGAGACCAATTTGGTTTTACCTCTCTACTAAAAGCTAATGCACTTGACGGTGCATCGAGAAGTATTGCCAGAAGTAGGCTCATCGGAGGACATTCTGCTGGAGGATTGGATGGTTTAAAATGATTGATCGTTCCTATTTACCATTTCAAGCAGCAAGAGAATACCAGGATCCAGGGATGCAAAAGTGGATGGGATTCTTTCTATCCGAGCATACCTCATCATTACATGCTGCTAAATATCGTGTTGACTTCTCAACAGACTTAAGTAAACCTCAAAAACTCTTATTGATTTCTCAACTCTATGCCAACCAACTTAAAGGGCAGTTCACTATCAAACATCGTGATAAAAAAGTTACTTTATTTGGCGAAGTGAGAGAACTGTCTCGTAAGGAAATATCAATAAAGACTAGTGAAGGGTATAGATTAGTTCAACTCGACAATATCCTTCAAATTCAGCTTTTGGAAAATCATATACACTAAAAAAAGCAACAGCCTATATCATGTGGTTGTTGCTTTTTAACTAGATTAACTAAAATCAACTGTAATGATTGAACCATCTTCATCAATGATAGCAGTGACAATTTCATCATCTTTATCTGCTTCATTCAATAGATTTTCAGCATAATCCTTTGCACTTGTTTCCTTAATAGTTTCTATTTCGTTTTTTTCTTCTGCCTTTAGTTCCTTATGTGTTTTATATTTATTCCAACACCACATACCGAAGAAACCTACAATCACGCCTCCAATCGCTGAAGCACCACTAAGCATTGCTACTTTATTTAACGAATCATCTTGTTGAACATTATTGGCATCATCAACTTGGACACTATTCTCAATTTGAGCTAAAGTGTCTAGGATACCATCCTCATAACCTTCATCGTATCCCTCTTTATAACCTTCTTCATTACCTTGAATACATCCAGAGTTAAAACCATCTTCAAAACCATCCGAATAAATATCTTCAATAAGCTGTTCTGGTCCGCCGTGCTCAGAAGCAAGTTCAGCTAATTTCGCGTATTCCCATTTTTGATCAGTATTATCGAGCTCTTTAAAAATTGCTGTCATTGTTATTTTCTCCTTTATCTTTGTTAACTATAGTATAAAGGAAATTATTTATGTTGTCGTTCACAGTTTGTGAACTTTTTTTAATTTCTATGAATCGTTTAGCATATGGATTATTTAGTCTAGATAAACCAGTTATTAATTCAGAACCAATCAGTTGGTTGGTAGCATAATCATAATCATTATCCACAAGATTGAACATGTATCTTAATGCGAAGAAGTAATCAGCAACCTTACTATATTTGCGAGTTTCCTTTAGAATTTCAATCAAATATAGGAAGAACTCATTAATGTCTCTCTTAAATTGAGGTGTTTTTATCTCATTATCATTGAAACTTGGCAATACAATATTCAAAACAAAAGAACTTATCTCCTTTTACTTTTCTTGTCTTTCAATAAAAAATCTTTTACTTGTTTAACAGATGCTTCATTAAAAATAGAGGAGAAAAGGAACATGTAAAGACTTAATGAATTTACTGCAATTACTAAAAATTCATCACTATCTATATCAAACTTCTCATAAGCCTCGTCGTAAGCATCTACAATTAAATCAATGTCTACCTCATCTTTTTCTTCAGAAGACCCAAACAGTAATTGTTTATGTGCCTCAAAAGCTCTGATAGTTTTTGTATCAAATCTTTTATCCAAATTATATATTGGATAAAGTCTAGCTGTCGTTAGGGAATTACTGTCAATGTTGCTATAATATGCTAACATATCGGGGACAGAAGATAGATCTTCATACAATAATAAGTCCATAGTAACTCCATATCGCTTAGCAATTCTCTTAAGTATTTCTTCATCTGGTTTACGAGAACCATTCTCATATTGAGAAATTGTGCTTTTTCCAGATGTAAAGCATTTGCTAATTCTTCTTGTGTTTCTCCATAGGATTTTCTTAAATGCTTTAAATTACTTGGTAAATAATTCATGTCCTAAATCTCAAATTACTTTCTAACACTCTTAAGCCGGTACATATATATCCATTGTACTATGTATCGTGTATAGCTAAAACAGAAGTGACAATAAACTACAAGTCACTTAATGCTTCTTTAGTTGTCTCTGCAGCTACGTGTGCATATACCTCTACCATTGCAGTCCCCTTGTGTCCCAATTGTTGAGAGACTAGGAGGCTGTCTTTTGTTTGCTCATATAGACGTGTCGCAAGCGTATGTCGTAGTTTGTGAGGAGTAGTAGGTTTCCCATAGGCGGTAGATAACTTCTTCACCAAAAGCTCAACAGAACGTGTGCCAAGCCTTGCAGGCACTTTATTCTGAGTCGTTAAGAAGAATGCTTTATCTGAATCATTTGCTGCGTAGCGTCCCTTCCTAATTTCTAAATAACGCTCGATATAAGGTATGCCAAATGGAGCGATATTTACAACGTCCTTTTTCCCACCTTTTCGAATAACTGTAATTGTTCTTGTGGCTAGATTGACATCTTGCATATCTAGGTTCACTAATTCAGATAACCGGACTCCAGTAGAAAGTAGAAGTGCTATGACAGCAAGATCACGCTCTTTATTTTTGACAAAGGATACCTGGGCACGTTTTGAGATTTTCTTTTCATGTTCATTATCGATATAGTCCAAGAAAGCCTGTGTATCATTTAAAAAGAGTTTTTCTTTCATGTTATCAGCACGACTAGCCAAGGTATCTTTAGGTTTCTTGATTTTGACCTTAACCATGACATTTCGGTAAAAATAAGGCTCACCCTCGTCATCCTCAGTTTCTTGAGTAAGATACTTAAACAAACTTGAGAGAGCATCCTTAGTCCGAACAATGCTGACTTCAGAGATTGAACGACGCTCAGTATTTTCACGAAGATAGACAAAATAAGCTTCGATAATAGACTTTGGTAAATGGGCCAGCTCATCAATATGAACATCGGCAATCGTATCATAATCTGCGTATCGTGCGGTTTTACCCAATTTCTCATGATCTCTAATCAACCATTCAAAAAATCGTCTATATTCCTTTAAGTACTCATACAGTGTCTTATAGCTATATGGAATTACGAGCTTTGCTTGATAATATTCCTTAACATACCAAGGCATAATCTCAAGCAACCCGTTTATATTTTTCATTAGTGTTTCTTGTTTCATATCAGCCTCAAATCTAACAATTTTCTTGTTAGTAGTAGTTTATCATAGCTAACATGTGTATTCAACAAATAACTGTTTTCCGAATATATAGTGTTTCTTTTTAGTTTAACTATAGAAAAATCTTTAGAATGGCTTCTAAAGATTTTCGGATATTTATCGAAATTTCTTCGATGAACGTTCGCATTTTATCTGTTCATCAAGTAAATTAACTAATGGAACAACGTTCTCAGGTTTGTTAAATTTTGGACCAAAATAATCCTATTTAATTCGATTGTTGTCTCTCTCTATATAGAGCTTCGAAGCTGGTTTAACTTTATGTACTTTTATCATATGATTTTTAGAGTTTATTTCAGAATATTTCAATAAACGTAATTCTTTTTCATAACTATATGCAGAAGATTTAAAAGATAACGTATTTCTTCTAGTAATTTATCTAGCTCTTCACGTATTTCTTCTTCTACAGGTGCAGCTTTAAGTACATCATTGATAGACTCTTTAATTTTCTTCAATGAACCTTCGATTTGAGAATGTCTAGTCTCTTCTACTGTAGCATCATTCTTGTCTTTAAGCAATTCATTGTCTTCTTCTTTTATCATTATTTCACATTTTTTTAATGACTTTTCATCAAGATAACAGATTCTATATAAGCAGTCTTTTGGTTTCGCAGTATTCTCTTGACCACTCTCATCTCCTTTCTGAACACTATCTCTTTTGAATGCCTCTAACGTCAACCACTCTAAATCTTTTGAGACTTCACCTCTAAAAAACTATCTGGTTTAAATTCTAAGCACACTCCTTCTGCATTATTTCCATATTGAGCCCACATAGTAAGCTCATCTATTGCAATAGTTAAACTCATTAGAAACCAAGGGCTTGAAGCTACTTTATCATCCAAATCGATGCTTTTATGAAATCCCAAAATACTATCTAATAATTTTCCTTCTTCTGGATCATTCATATAACCAACATTATATAAGCGAGTTCTTCCAGTTATTTCATACTTTTCATCCTTTTTATCTTTAGAAATTTGTTCTTTTGAGTCCAATAATATTTGTAATACGTCTCCAGTTGTATAATGTCCAAATTTTAAGTCTTTAAAATCTTCAACGACAAGGAGTTGTTTTATTTTTTGTATATTAATATATATAGTAGAAATTTTTTCAGTGACTACATCATTGTCTTTATATTTATCAAAAATATCCCTCAACACTTCAGGCTCGGTTTTATCTTCTGTATTATTTATCCAAATCTGTAACCAATAGCTTGCCAGTTTACTTTTGTCACCATCTTCTCCCCTATCCTATTCTTCTCTTTAGTTAATTCGGCGACAAATGTACTTCTTAATTCCTCTAGCTCATCAGGTGAAATTTCTTTTAACTTATTAATTACTCTTTCCTTCATTTAGGGTAGCTTTTAATTTTGAATCATCATTTTGTTCCCTTTTTGATATATAGAGTAATGTTCTTAGATATAAATCAGTTCTTTTTGGGTATTCGGAAACAATTAACTTTTCATAGGCTTCTTTAGCTTCAATTTTCATTTCAGTTAGAGTTTCTATTTTTATATTATTATAAAAATCTACAACTAATGCATTGCTAATTATCGTCAGGAATGAAGCTAGTATGACGTAATCACAAAATCTATTCTCAAAATCTTTTATTTTTTTATATTTTCTCTAGCTTGAATATAATAATTAAAACCTAAATCGGCTATCTTAGCAAATGATTCCTGATTGTGGTGCTTGTCTATGAAATTCTGACACTTCATTGCTAATAAAAATAAATCAAACGCATATTGTATATTTATATCCGGCGTATCATCAGAGGATTTTATTAAAAGCATCATTATTAGTTTTTTAAGTTCACTAAGAATATTCTCGCTAATTTCTTCCTCTTTAAAAGCTTTGTTAGCTTTCTTAATTAGTTCATTTTTGATTGATTCTTCCATAATTACCAATTAAACTCTTTCTTATTTAGTCATATCCATCACTATTATGTGGATTCTATTTCAACTCAAAAAGCTGATTTCTCAGCTTTTATTTAATCATGGAGCTTAGTTGCTTTTGAATTGCATCGCTTCATCACCCTGCACAAATTCTCGTTGTGCGTCTGTTAATTCCTCAAGTTCATCACAACCAATAAGTCCAAAGACTTCCATACCATCTTTAGTACTTACGATGTATGCCTCAAGTTCCCTAGCTTTGTCAACGTCTGACACTAAGTAAATGTTTTTTTAGTCATTACTTCATCAGTCATTTTACTCTCCTTCAACCCTTTATTAGTGTTTAATCTTCCCCCAATTTATCATGTTGGGCCCTGAAGGCGTATAATGGATCAAAATCTGAATCAAGTTTATTGTTGTCGTCAGCTTGTTCAGCCATCTTAGCATTTAAACTATTTTCCATCCTCCCAATACAATCCATTACCTTCCTTATCATTGTAAGGGTTTCAGAGGTAATTTTCAAGACTTCACTTGAATTTTCATTGTTTTTAATTTTATCTGAGCTTTGCATTTTCTGCTTTAGACGTTTTTCGATTTCGTCTAAACGTAGCTCTTTCATACTTTGTTGAGGTTCTGAAGTGGCTGATACTGGCTCTAAAGGTTTTATGCTTTTAACCGCCAAATCTTCAATTTTTGTGACGTTCATAATGACCTTTGCTACTACCTCTTCTTTTCCATTATGACCTGGTATATAGATATAGTTGTTGCTACCAAAAAATGATTGTTGGGTAATATCATTCTTAGCTAAGCTTTCAAATAGTGAATCATGACCTTCTACTAAACTGTTAGCAAAATAAATATTTCTCGTGTCTCGGAAAAGTTGGGTATTAAAGATAAATGGTCTGTTCTTAGGGATATTATTGGCGTGAGGAGAATGGAAAAAATGCTCTGTTGATAGGTAATGTACGTAAGGGACCTTGCTGAGAAGCTGAGACAAAGTATTCGTATCCATCTGAGCCTGCTCATCAAAGAGGAAGATATCTGTAATGTGGTTTGTTGAAGACGTTACTAACTCAATATCCTTTTTTAAATAGCCAGCTAGCAGAACCACATGTTTTTTCTCATCCTCTAGGTCTGCATGATTGTGGGTAATCGTGATC
>JBKWCO010000005.1:0-20682 GCA_046975465.1 Streptococcus sp.
GCTATTTTATGCAATAACTTGAAGTGTCTCCATTTTTATAACGTCCTAAATTCATCATCATAGTAATCACCTCTGATTCGTATGATTTGAGACCTATCTCCCCATTGACCACTCAATGAGGTTTACTTGTCGCCGTTCTTATAACGACTTACATCAAACATCAACATAAGCGTCACCTCGGTACTTTGTTACAAGATTTAAGCATTTAACTTTTGTCGATAGTTTACTCATTTGGCATCGGTATCACTCCTTAAGCTATTTTACGCAACAACTTAAGTGTCTCCATTTTTATACCTACTAACATTTCTCATGAGCTTTACCTCACTTTTTGACGTTAATCTTGAGTTTAGCTTTCGATTTCTGGTGGTATCACTCCCTTGTAGCTATTTTATGCAACATTTTTAATCGCCGTTTTTATACCTACTGATATTTTTCATGAACTCACCTCGTTCATCTTAAGAATATAGGATTTACGTTTCGTGTGGCATGGGTATCACTCCTTAGGCTATTTTACGCAACAACCTAAGTGTCTCCATTTTTATACCTACTAACATTTCTCATGAGCTTTACCTCACTTCTTCTTAAGTTAACAGATTTGAGTTTAGCCTTCGACTTCTGGTGGTATCACTCCCTTGTAGCTATTTTATGCGACTGAATTAATCTCCGTTCTTGTAACGTCCTACTGTCATGTGGTCACGCTCCTCAGAGATGAATGGTAAAGTTATTTGTTTTGCCTACTGTTTTGTTTAGAGATTTTAGTCTCCATTTTTGTACCTTGAAATATTGACTCTCACCATGGCTTTTACCTCCTTGATGAATCCTTATCTTCTTTACAGTTTTATTATAATGTAAACGCTTACTTTTGTCAATCTTTTACTCGAAAACGCAAGATTTTTGAAAAAGATTTCTTTGCTACAATAGAGACATGTTAGATTTAAAAGAATACGGCATTGTCATGTGGGATGCTGAGAAAATCGCCTCTTTTCGTCGTACCCTCCTGGACTGGTACGATCGAGAGAAACGAGACCTACCGTGGCGAAGAACTAAAAATCCCTACTATATCTGGGTCAGTGAAATCATGCTACAACAAACCCAGGTTCAAACTGTCATTCCCTATTACGAGCGCTTTTTAGACTGGTTCCCAACAGTTAAAGATTTGGCTGAAGCTCCAGAAGAGAAGCTTCTCAAAGCTTGGGAGGGGCTAGGTTACTATTCACGTGTCCGAAACATGCAAAAGGCTGCTAAACAAATCATGGATGACTTTGATGGTCAGTTTCCAGATACTTATGACAATATTGCCAAACTCAAGGGCATCGGGCCCTATACTGCTGGTGCTATTTCTAGCATCGCCTTTGGGCTCCCAGAACCCGCTGTTGATGGTAATGTTATGCGAGTCATGGCTCGTCTCTTTGAGGTTAATTACGATATTGGAGACGCCAAAAATCGTAAGATTTTCCAAGCGATTATGGACATTTTGATTGACCCTGACCGTCCAGGGGACTTTAATCAGGCGCTTATGGACCTTGGGACCGATATCGAATCGGCTAAAAATCCAAGACCAGACGAAAGCCCTATTCGCTTTTTCTGTGCAGCCTATCTCAATGGAACTTATGACAAGTACCCCATCAAATTACCTAAGAAAAAGCCCAAGCCAATGCAAATTCAGGCTTTTGTTATCAGAAATATGAAGGGTGAATTTCTGCTCGAAAAAAATATCGAAGGCCGACTACTAGGTGGGTTCTGGTCCTTCCCTATCATGGAAACCGACTTTATTGGCCAACAACTCAGTCTTTTTGAAAACGATAATTATGTCCTCGAAACCGTTTCACAAAAGCTATTTTCGAGGAAAATTACGCCCTCAAACCAGACTGGACAGATAATGGTTTTACACCTGTAAAACATACCTTCAGCCACCAAAAATGGACCATCGAGATGGTGGAAGGTAGCGTTAAAGACGATAAACTCCCTACCGACAAAGAGCTATGCTGGGTAGCAGCTGGGGACTTCGACCAGTTCCCAATGGCCACACCACAGAAGAAGATGATTAAAACTTATGAAGACAGTAAAAAGGATAGCATTGAGTGCTACCCTTTTCTTATACATCAAGTTTATCGTGCTTACGGCCTCGCAAAGCAAGGTATACTTTTGAAAGAAATACTCCCAAAAGATATAAAACAAGTCCAAATAAGTCACATTTTTGACATCAAAAACTTCAATCATAGTACGACACTCCTTTTTATTAAGAACTCCTGTCGCTGTTCTCAGTTATGGTTCTATTATAGGTAATACGGCCAATAAAAAATAGTGACATAAATGTCACTATGACGAAAACAAAAAAGCCGAAACGTTTCAGTTTCAGCTTGTTAATCATTAGTCTACTTTGTAGAAGAAATAACTATCGTCTGTGGTGCCATAAAGTGACTACCCACCCCAGATACGATCCTTACTTTTATCTGACTGATCATCGGCTTTCTCATTTGGCGATGACATTACAGAACCAGTCAAAGATACTCCTTTTGGTAAGAATGCTATTGCTCCTCCGCCAACTCCAACACCAGATTTCGGACCTGTACTCGATTTAAGGTAAGCATCAGTTACTTTAGAATTTTCAACATCTACTCTTGATGTATCACTTACTAAACCATTTTTATCAAAGGTCATTGTATAGCCTTTACCGTTCTTCCAAGTTCCAGCGATACTTGAAAAATCACCATTCTGAATAGCATTGATGTCCATACCAGTCTCTTTATTTGACTTGCTGTCGCTACTGCTATCTTCTGTCTCGTCGCTATTTGAGTCGTCAAAGTCATACCAGTCTTCAGAAGACAAATCTAGAGTCTGAGCGTCACCCAGGCCAACCTTGCTGGCACCATCAGTTGTCTCAGACATACTGAAATCAACCGATTGAAGTTGGTTAAAGACTCCATCCTTGATTTCATAGGTCTCAGCCTTTGCTTCAGGCTTCATTCTATGAAATAACTGAGAATAAATAATCCCATTTTTATAAAAATGCAATGTGTTCAAGTAACCACCCTTGGCAAAGGTTCCAGCACTTTTGGCAAAAACAGGCTTATCATCATTATCAAGATAATATAGCGCATGAACACTGTCAGGAGTACCAATCAAAAGCTCAGCTGAGCCATCATCGTTGATGTCTACATAGCTATATTGAACGTTTTCTCCTGCTCTTTTAGCATCAAAAATGGTGCTAGTCGCATAAGCTTCCTCAGTTGAGAGGTTGCTTGGAACAGCTGATGTATCACTATTTAGAACAATGGGACGATAGAGGTCCAAGACCGAAGCGTAGAGCTCATCGTAGCTCACTTCCTCGGTTTCGGACGAATCGCCACTCACTTGCTCAGACTTAGAAGCGCTGTCGCCTGAGCCAGAACCACCCGTATTTGTTGCGTTACAAGCTGTCAGCAAGAACAAACTTGATAAGAGTGCAAATCCTGTTAATTTCTTTTTCATAACTATCCTTTCATAAGAAACGACCTAATATAAACATTAAACCATTTAAATCTCTCTGACATTATGTTAACAATTGTATGGTTGATAAGTCAAATATTTTTGAAAAATTAATTTATATTCATTTATCAAGAACACTTATATAATCATAGCTTTCACTATGATCTAACAATTCCATCCTCAATCAAATTAGAGTTTTGATTAAAATGTCTAGATATTAATTGGTGATTTTTTACTATTACAAATATCTGCATCAAAAAGCCGAACCTCAGTCCAGCTTTCATCTGTCTATTTCTATTTAGTCATAAAGTAGGTGATAATCACCAATACTGCTACAATACCTAGGACAACGGCTAGAAATCCCAACATATAACGCAAGAGAAAGTAGGTAAATGGAAAATTTTCTTTCATGTTTTACTTTGCCTCATACCATGTGCGACCGTCATTCTCATCTGCAATGAGTGGGACAGCGAGTTCGACTGCAGCTTCCATGGTTTCTTTGACCAAGGCTTTCATCGCTACAAGTTCGTTGTTTGGCACCTCAAGGACGATTTCATCGTGCACCTGGAGGAGCATCTTAGTTTTATAGCCACCTTCTACCAGGGCCTTGTCTAGGTTAATCATAGCAATCTTGAGGATATCAGCGGCACTTCCTTGGATAGGCGAGTTGATGGCTGTACGCTCTGCGAAATTGCGGACGTTAAAGTTACGAGAATTGATATCTGGCAACTCACGACGGCGGTGGAAGAGAGTTTCTACGTAGCCCTTATCCTTGGCTTCACGAACCACATTATCCATATAAGCCTTAATACCAGGATAACGCTCAAAGTAAGTGTCGATATACTCCTTGGCCTTCTTACGACTAATGCCAAGGTTGTTGGATAGACCAAAGTCAGAAATACCATAAACGATACCGAAGTTAACAGCCTTGGCGTTACGACGATCGTTAGGTGTGACATCCTCTGGCTTTTCAATGCCAAAGACACGCATGGCTGTAGAGGTATGGATATCTGCCCCCTCTTTAAAGGCTGCAATCAAATGCTCATCTCCCGAAATATGGGCAAGCACGCGCAACTCAATCTGTGAGTAATCCGAGCTTAAAAGCACTGCATCCTCAGTCGATGGGACAAAGGCCTTACGAATGAGACGACCTTGCTCCAAGCGAACGGGGATATTTTGCAGGTTGGGATCCACTGATGACAGACGTCCTGTCTGAGTTAGATCCTGCACATAACGGGTATGGATCTTGCCATCCTCAAGGATATAATCCTGAAGCCCCAAGACATAGGTAGACTGCAGCTTAGTAATTTGGCGGTACTCCAAAATCTTAGCTACGATTGGAGCAATCGGTGCCAAACGCTCAAGGACATCCACAGCGTTGAGTAACCTGTCTTGGTTTTCTTGGTGTACTCAAAGGCAGTTCCATCTTTTCAAAGAGGATAACACCCAACTGTTTAGGTGAATTGATATTGAACTCTTCACCCGCCATCTCGTAGATTTCTTGGGTCAATTTGTCAATGACTACTTGGTTTTCCACTGCCATCTCGTTAAGGGTTTGTCCCTTAACCTTAATACCAGCGATTTCCATCTTAGCTAACACATTTGCCAGTGGTAACTCCATGTCAAAGAGTAGCTCTGATTGATCGTGTTCAGCCAATTTTTCAAGCATGACCGGTTTAGCAACCTGAAGGACTTTGACTTTCTTAGCCAGGTGGCTGAGTAAGACCTCTTTTTCAGGAACCGCACGCTTAGCTCCCTTGCCATAGACCACTTCATCTGTTTCCAACGGTAGGTCCGTATAGAGACGGGCAATGGTTGACAATTCATTGTCCTCAACGGTTGAGAGGAGATACTTGGCCAGACGGGCATCAAAATTAGCCGTCGGCAAGTCAATCCCTAGATGGCTCAAGAGCACCTTACTACGCTTGAAATCGTAGATATTAACAGCTTTAGAAAAAACTGCTTGGAAGGCTTCTGATTTGAGTAGGTCAGTATCTGTAGACGCATAAATCTGCTTGTCGTTACCCCATGCAAAACCGATGATAGGCTCAGTGTGATAATTGTCACCAAGGATTTCAAAATAAAAGAAATCATCAGGGCTGAAGTGATCTTCTGTCACTTGGCTTGGCTCAGTATAGGCCACATCAAAATCTTGTGGCACAGCCTCGCCACCAAGGGCATTTTTAAACTGAACAAAGCCCATCTCATCATAAAAGGCTGTCAATTTTTCAAGGTCAGGTCCCGTAAAGGCCGTGTCATCGAGACCAATTTCAATAGGTGACTGGGTATCAATAGTCGCCAGGGTCTTAGAAAGGAAGGCTTGTTCCTTGTCATTGATGAGATTTTCCTTCATCTTGGACTTCTTCATCTCGTCGATGTGGTTATAGATACCTTCAAGGGAACCGTGTTCCAAGAGGAGCTTGAGACCAGTCTTTTCACCAATCTTAGTAACTCCTGGAATATTATCGGACTTATCACCCATGAGAGCCTTGAGGTCGATGAATTGCGCTGGGGTAATCCCCATTTTCTCCATGAGATATTCAGGGGTGAAGGCCTCAAACTCTGCCACACCCTTTTTGAAATCTCAACCACGGTATTGACATCAGTCAACTGAATCAAGTCCTTATCCCCAGAGACAATCGTAACGTGGTAATTCTCACTCGCATTTTCAGCCATCTTAGCTAAGGTACCGATAATGTCATCTGCCTCGTACTGAGCCAAGTCATAATAGGCGATGCCACGTGCAGCCAACATCTCACGGATATAAGGGAACTGCTCACGGAATTCCTCTGGAGTCTTGGCACGACCAGCCTTATAGTCCGCAAACATCTCGGTACGGAAAGTTGTTTTACCCGCATCAAAGGCTACCAAAACATGGGTCGGCTGGATTCGCTCAAGCAGATTGTCCAACATGAGGTGGAAACCGTAAATGGCATTGGTATGAAGGCCGTTATTGTTACGAAAACGGTCAATTTGATTATAAAGTGCGAAAAAGGCACGAAAGGCAACGGATGAACCGTCGATTAATAGTAATTTTTTCTGATTAGTCATAGGTTTATTATAGCATAGATGGGAGATAAGTATTTACTCAAAATCTCTTATTTTAGGAGACTCTTTTGTAAAAATAGTTACTAGAATTAAACAACATCTGAGTTTTTTGTTGAATATTTTCAAAACGAGTCCGCATCAGTAAAACGACTCTCTAACAGACCGTCATTTCCAAAATCATTCTCTCAACACGCCCCTCCATAGGCAAATGATGCTATAATAGAAGCTATGAACATGCGAAAGTTTTAGCTCAATTTGTAACTTTGACATCAATGCGTCAAGGACCAGTTCACAGAATACCTGCAGACTGAACAGGCTCAGGCGGAGTTACGGACTTGGTATGTAACCTATGGACCAATCCAGAAAGAATTCAAAATCAATTACTACAGAAATTCAAGAAATGGCTGAATTGTAGAGCACCATATTCCTTATCGGCTTTGCCATTGGTAGCTTGCGAGATATTTCTGAGCCTCTTGCACGTCGCTTGAATTGGATGCTGACCTCAACATTCAGAGCCTCTATTGCCATCAAGAGAAAAGGTGTCAGTAAAGCTTCAGCTGACCCTTGGTCGCTTCTTTTACGCTGACCTTTGAAATGTTGAGCTCGTCGCTCTACAACGTCTTTTCGAAAAGATTGAGGCTCTAAGTCTACATAAGTGCGCTATCTTCAGATATCAATGATCGGTGGTTTCATTGAACATTTTGTTAGCCCATGAGTTGCGAATATCTTCGTCGTCAACTCAAATCTTGCGATGATGCCATTCGCCAGACTCCGCTAAGACATTCTCAAGAAATCTGGTCAATGTTTGATAAGAGTTTGATTGCTAGTCGTAGCCACGTGGTCAGTGCAGTCAGCTTGGCCAAAATACCATACTGCAACCATTACTGCTGCATTGCTACAGATGACATCTCAAAGTTTGGAAACACAGATGTATATCAGAGCCCACGACGCCAGTTATCCAGCTCAACGAAGAAATTACACAATTACGTGCAGACGAACGTCATGAGATGGCTCGTATCCTGCATGAATTGTCTGATCAACTCCGTCCACAAGCCGCTGCGATCGCCAATAACGCTTGGATTTTGGGCCACATGGACTTCATTCGAGGAAAATACCTCTATCTCCATGATAAAAAAGCGGTTATTCCAAAGATTAGTGACAACCAAACACTACAACTACTTAACGTTCGTCACCCTCTCTTGGTCAATCCTGTAGCCAACGATTTGCACTTTGATGAGGACCTCACGGCCATTGTCATCACAGGTCCCAATACTGGTGGTAAAACGGTCATGCTTAAAACGCTAGGACTAGCACAACTAATGGCTCAATCTGGTCTCCAATTTTGGCTGATAAGGGCAGCCGTGTTGCCATTTTCCAAGAGATTTTTGCGGACATCGGAGACGAACAGTCTATCGAACAAAGTTTGTCAACTTTCTCTAGTCACATGACCCACATTGTTGAGATTCTGAATGCTGCCGACAGTAACAGTCTGGTCTTGGTCGATGAGCTTGGGGCTGGTACCGACCCTCAGGAAGGGGCTAGTCTAGCCATGGCAATCTTAGAGCACCTCCGTTTAAGTCAGATTAAGACCATGGCTACCACTCACTATCCTGAACTTAAGGCCTATGGGATTGAGACGCAACATGTGGAAAATGCCAGCATGGAGTTTGACACAGCGACTTTAAGCCCTACCTATCGTTTTATGCAGGGGGTTCCTGGTCGCTCTAACGCCTTTGAGATTGCTCGCCGCCTCGGTTTGAATGAGATTATTGTCAAGGAAGCAGAAAACCTCACTGATACGGATAGTGATGTCAACCGTATCATCGAGCAACTTGAAGCCCAAACTGTAGAAACACAAAAACGTCTGGAGCACATCAAGGACGTTGAGCAAGAGAACCTTAAATTCAACCGTGCGGTCAAGAAACTCTATAATGAATTCTCCCATGAGTACGATAAGGAACTCGAAAAGGCTCAGAAAGAAATTCAAGATATGGTGGATACAGCTTTGGCTGAGAGCGATAGTATTCTCAAAAATCTCCATGATAAGAGTCAACTCAAGCCTCATGAAGTTATCGACGCCAAAGGAAAACTCAAGAAACTTGCCCCACAAGTGGACCTCTCTAAGAATAAGGTCCTTCGTAAGGCCAAGAAAGAAAAGGCTGCGCGTGCTCCTCGTGTCGGTGATGATATCATCGTGACCGCCTATGGTCAACGTGGTACACTTACCGGTCAGGCCAAAAATGGTAACTGGGAAGCTCAAGTAGGTCTCATCAAGATGACACTCAAAGCGGATGAATTCACTCTGGTTCGTGCCCAAGCTGAAGCCCAACAACCTAAGAAAAACAGATTAACGTGGTTAAAAAAGCCAAAAAGGCATCTGGCGGTCCTCGTGCCCGTCTAGACCTTCGTGGGAAACGTTACGAAGAAGCCATGCAAGAGCTTGATGCCTTTATCGACCAAGCCCTACTTAATAACATGAGTCAGGTGGACATCATCCACGGTATTGGTACAGGTGTCATCCGTGATGCTGTTACCAAATATCTCCGCCGTCATCGCCATGTTAAAAGTTTTGAATATGCCCCACAAAGTGCTGGTGGTTCCGGATGTACCATTGCAACCTTAGGGTAAAAATAGATAAGAAAGACTGAGACCTTGTGTTCAGTCTTTTTTCATATGTTACCAAAACAAAGAACAAAAAGCCTCCCTTAATCAAGGAAGACTTCTATTTTCTATATCACACTTGTCCACAAGTGCTGGATAATCTGACTAACTGGAAAATAGCCATTAATCAAGATACGTAAAACCCAGCTCGATGACAAGAGCGTTTGAATGTTGTTCATAGGAACAGTCGCAAGAATATTCCCCAACATAGTCAAAGGTACTAAACTTACCAAGGAAGCCAAAACACCGCCTATCACTTTGAACCGTCTCTGATCAAGTCGCTCAATTCTCACAAAATGGAAGAAAATCCCAAGAAAACGCAAACCATAATAGGCCACACAATAAATGGCGAAGTAGGCGACGCCCGCATAATAGACACGGTCAAGTGAGAAGATATTCTGGTCTGTAAAAAAAGCTATGCTAGCATCCCTAGTCGGATTGGTATAAGGCACCCAAAGATTAATAGCCTCGCCTAGCGGTTGATAAAAATAAGCAGCCACACCCATAGCGATAATGACTGAAACCACATAATAGGCTTGCATAAAGAGGCCTCGACGGTAGCCAATGTAGAAATTCCAAGCCACGATAGCTAAGACAAGGAGTCCAATCATGCGTCATCCTCATCGTCATTTGTAGCTGTCGCCTTGACCTTAAGTTGTTCAAGTTGCTTAGCCCTCAACGTTTCCAACTCTTTTTCCATATCTTCAACTTGAATTTCGCGTTCCAACTGAGTCGACAAAGAATTGATAGCCATTAGGATAGCAATCGTTTCATTGTCAGCATTTTTCATCTGCTCTTTGATAATTTTATATTTCTCATGGGCAACACGCTCAACCTCTTCCATGAATAGGTTATCCTTATCAGTTGTTAGCGTGAGATTCTTCTCTCCAAAATGAAATTTGTAACGGTTCTTATTTGCCATTTGCTTGTTAGCTGCCAATCAATGGTGGTCGCGGATTCGCCACCGCAGCTTCTCCTTATTTTAGTGTAGTAGATTTCCTTCTTACTGAACAAGATTTATACACTTGCCTTGGGGCGTATTTGATACTCAAATGCCAGACACTCTTTTACAATTTAGAAAAAAGGCAAAAATCGGCATTCTCTTTTAATCATTATATCCTAAATTTTAACTTTCGTAAATTTTAGACTTTGCACTTCCCCAGAAAAATAATTTTCAGGGATTCCGAGTCTGTAAAATATCTACCAATTCTCCTTTTTTGTGCTAAAATAGATTTCATGGGCACAATCGTATTAAAAATGACAGCAGAGCAGATTTCGACACTCCAGAAGGACCTGGCAAGCTATGCGACTGCGACTAAAAATCCTTATGCAAGTTTTTCAGCCAAAGTCGATGGAATAAGTGTCATCGCCTATACTTCAGGAAAGGTAATTTTCCAAGGAGCTAAGCCAGAAGTCTTGGCTAGCCGTTTTGGATACCAAGCTGAACCTAAGCATTCACCTGATGGGCAAAACCTAGCCCTAATTGGATCAGACGAAGTCGGAAACGGCTCCTCTTTTGGTGGACTAGCGGTCGTAGCTAGTCTAGTGACACCAGCCGACCATGCTTTATTGAAGTCCTTGGGGGTCGATGATTCTAAAAATCTCAATGATAGCAAGATTCGTCAGCTTGCCCCGCTCTTGGAGGAGAAGATTCCTCACAAGGCACTACTACTTTCACCCCAGAAGTACAATGAAGTGGTTGGAGACGGTAAGAGTCATAATGCTGTGTCCGTTAAAGTAGCTCTCCACAATCAGGCTATCTTTCTATTGTTACAATCAGGTGCTAAACCAGATAAGATTGTCATTGATGCCTTCACCAGTGAGAAAAATTATCAAAAATACCTCAGGAATGAACGCAATCGCTTTGACTTTCCTATTACTTTAGAAGAAAAGGCTGAAGGGAAATACTTAGCTGTCGCGGTGAGCTCTATCATCGCTCGCAATCTCTTCCTGGAAAATCTTGACAAACTCAGCCAAGAGGTTGGCTACACCCTTCCTTCAGGTGCTGGCGCTAAATCTGACCAGGTCGCAGCTAAGCTTCTTCAAGCCTACGGAGATCAGGCTCTCCAAGCTACTGCTAAATATCATTTCGCCAATACCAAAAAAGCCTACCAACGCTTAAAATAACCCTGAAAGGCCTTAACTATGAAAAACAAATGGACCCAATACTTCCTCATTTTACTTCGTGAATGGGGACTCTTTATCCTCTTTATCACATTTTTCCTTTTGACTCGCCTCTTCCTTTGGCTCCCTGTCCAGGTTGACGGCCACTCAATGGATCCTACTCTAGCCAATAATCAACGTGTTATCGTTTTGAAACACACATCCATTGAACGCTTCGATATTGTCGTTGCCAAGGAAGTCGAAGACGGTAAGACGAAACAAATCGTCAAACGTATCATCGGTATGCCAGGTGATACCATTACCTATCAAAACGATAAACTTACTGTCAACGGTAAAGAAGTCAAGGAAGAATACCTCAAAGAATTCCAAGCTGCCTTTGCCAAGGATAAGCTACAAAAAGAATATGCTTACAACGATGACAAGAGCAAGAGTAGCTACTTCCAACAACTAGCTAAGGATGCCAAGGCTTTTACAACCAATGCTGACGGCAACACGACCTTCTCTGTCACTGTTCCTGAAGGCAAATATTTCCTACTTGGAGACAACCGTATTGTTTCCAAAGATAGTCGAGTAGTTGGTTACTTTGACAAGAGTGCTCTTGTAGGGGAAGTTAAATTCCGCTTCTGGCCACTCTGGCCACTTAATAAAATTGGTACCGTTGAGGACAACTAAAAACACTAAATAAGATAAGGTTGGGGGAACCCAGCCTTATTATGTATCTAGGAAAAACACATGCAAGAATTTTATTTTTCAGGAACTATCGAACGCGTCATTTTCGAAAACGCTAGTAATTTTTTCCGTATTCTACTCTTAGAAATTGACGAAACAGACAGTGATTTTGAGGACTATGAAATCATTGTTACAGGAACCATGGGAGATGTCATGGAAGGTGAAGATTATACCTTCTGGGGTCAGCTAACCAACCACCCAAAATATGGCGAACAGCTACAAATGACTCGCTACGAACGTTCAAAACCTTCTGCCAGTGGCCTTATCAAGTATTTCTCTAGCGACAATTTAAGGGAATTGGTAAGAAAACAGCTGAGCGCATTGTCGATCTTTATGGAGAAGATCCTATTGACAAAATTCTCGAGGACCCGAACAAGTTAGAACAGATTCCTAACCTTTCCAAGGTTAACCAGAAGCCTTCGTTGCAAAGTTAAAAATCAACTATGGAACCGAGCAAATCTTGTCCAAGCTTTCCAGCTATGGACTGACACCAAAGGCTGCTTCACAAATTTTCAATCAATACAAGGAAGAATCGCTCAGCCTTATCGAAGAACATCCCTATCTCTTAGTAGAGGAAGTTCAGGGTATTGGCTTTAAAATGGCCGATCAGTTGGCTGAACGTCTGGGAATTGCTAGCGATGCCCCTGAACGTCTACGAGCCGCCCTAATACATTGCCTGCTAGAGGCCTGTATGGAAGAGGGGATACCTACATCGAAGCCAAAGCTTTGCTTGAAAGGACGATTACCCTTTGGAAGGTGCCCGCCAGATTGAGCTTGACCCTGCCTTGGTTGCTCACCAATTAACCAACCTCATCCAAGAGGACAAGGTGCAAAATGTAGAGACTAAAATCTTTGATAATACCCTTTATTTTGCGGAACAGGGCATCTATACCCACCTAACTCGTATCATGAAAGACCAACCTGACATTAGTGCTGAGGACAAAATCCAAGCAAGTCTTGAAGAGGTGGAAGAGGAGCTTGGTATTACTTATGATAAGGTGCAAAAAGATGCCATTATCAAAGCCCTACAAAGCAAGGTCTTCATCCTGACAGGTGGTCCCGGAACAGGGAAAAACAACTGTCATCAACGGAATTATTAAAACCTATGCTGACCTTCATGGTTTAGATCTCAAAAAACTGATTTACCCATTATTTTAGCAGCACCAACGGGACGGGCTGCGCGTCGGATGAAGGAACTAACCAATCTTCCTAGCGCCACTATCCATAGACATTTAGGCCTCAATAGCGAGGATGATTTCAAGACCTTAGAGGACTACCTTGATTGCGATTTGATTATTATCGACGAGTTCTCTATGGTTGATACTTGGTTGGCCAATCAACTCTTTGAGAGCATTGCGGATTCTACTCAGGTTATCATTGTGGGTGACCAAGACCAGCTACCTTCCGTAGGTCCTGGTCAGGTCTTGGCTAATCTCTTACAAATTAATGAGATTCCTAAGGTTTCTCTGACCAAAATTTTCAGACAATCCGAGGACTCCACCATCGTTACCCTGGCTAGTCGGATGCGCCAAGGCCAACTACCCGCTGATTTCACAGAGAAAAAGGCTGACCGCTCTTACTTTGAGGCCAATGCCAACCATATTCCACAGATGGTTCCTAAAATTGTCTCTGCCGCTATAAAGAGCGGGATCGCTGCTCAGGATGTGCAGATTCTAGCTCCCATGTATCGAGGACAGGCTGGTATTAACAATCTCAATACCATTATGCAGGACCTACTTAATCCTCAAGAAAAGGCCAATCAGTTTGCCTTTAATGATATTTTCTTCCGTAAGAACGACAAAATTCTCCATCTGGTCAACGATACCGAACTCAATGTCTTCAATGGCGACATCGGCATCATTACCGATATCATCCCTGGTAAATATACTGAAAGCAAGCAGGACGAAATTTACATGTCCTTTGATGGCAATGAGGTTATCTATCCTCGTAACGAATGGAATAAGATTACCCTGGCCTATGCCATGTCAATCCATAAATCCCAAGGAAGTGAGTTCCTGTCGTTATCCTTCCCATCACACGACAAAGTGGACGTATGCTACAACGTAACCTCATCTACACCGCTATCACACGCGCCAAGAGTAAACTAGTCATGTTAGGGGAAATCGCAGCCTTTGATTATGCCGTTCGCAACGAAGGAGCTAAACGAAATACTTATCTCATCCAACGTTTTGAACAAACTTATACACAAGCTGTTGATAAGTCTGTCGAAAAGATTGTTAAAAACAAGGCAACAGACGCCTCCAATCAAACAAAAACGAAAAACAACGACCCCTCAGAAACCCTTGAAAACAAAGACTTCTCGGAAAATATCAATCCATCCCAAGATCTTGTGAACACTTATTCACAGCCTGTGGATAAGTCTGTTAACAAACCTGTGCAAACAGAAGAAAACTATCGCTTAACTGAAGAAAATTGGGCAACTATAGATCCAATGATTGGTCTCAGTGAAGACGATATTGCTGCCTTTTTTAACAACAACTAAAAAAGACTTGGAAAACGACTCACTAAGAGCAACTCCAAGTCTTTTCATTTGCTAAAATACGAAACGAATCAGGGCCATAGATATTATACCGACGATTACTGCATAGAGCAGATTTTTGCTCTTAAATGCTACAATTACCGTTGGCACAGTAGCCAGTATTTCCATCCACTTAAACTGTGGCAAGTGACCAATTTTCTCAGTCGTGAGACTAGAGAGAATCAAGGCAAAGAGGATAGAAACTGGTAAGTAGTTCAAAAATCGAACAACGATATCTGGTAAGCCCTTGTATTTCACTAAAACAAAGGGAAGCACACGAGGAACCCAGCTGACCACAAACCCAAGTAGAATAGCAATGAGAATAAACTTATTGACGGCCATCACACATCACCCCCACACTACATCCAACCAAAGTAGCCACTAAAACAGCCAAAGATTCTGACAAAATGATGCTAAAGCTCAGATATGCCACAGCAATAGATAACAGAATCAAAGGAGCTTACGCACTCCTTCCCCTAACAAGGCATCAATCTGACTACTCAACAAACCAATAAACATGGCAATCAAAGCAAAATCCAAACCAAATAGCTCAGGATTAGGAATCATGGAACCAATCAAACAACCAACAACTGATGATACAATCCAAACCAGATAGCTAAAAATATTGTTACCATGCATCCAGTTAGCAGGAATATCTTTATGATGCACATATTCTCCCAACAAGACACCATAACTTTCATCCGTAATCAGACTACCAATTCCCAGCTGATTCCAGAGACTTGTTTTTGTAAAAATCGTCGTTGCATGTAAACTCATCAACATGTTACGCAAATTAACCAAGAAAACAGTCAAGGTTAACTCACCTAGACCAGCTCCTGCAACTACTAAGGCACACATGGCAAACTGGGCCGAGCCACCATAGACCAAGGCACACATGAGACCAACCTCAAGGGCTGATAGACCCGAAGCAGCTGCTACAACACCAAAGGCTAGGCCAATAGCTACATAGCCTAAAGCTGTCGGTACCGCGGCTTTTACACCTAAACGAAAGTCAGACACACTCAATTCCTTTCTAAAGGAACCTCTTACCAGACTAGTAAGAGGTTCTTCTTATTCTTCAAATCCTGCAAAGGCAAGACTTGGTTTTGCATTCAAGTCCAACTCAGCAAAATGTTTCTGATCACATTCAATGGCAGCTGCTAGGGCAATCATGCCAGCATTATCACCACAGAGACGTAAAGGCGGAATAACCACATCTACATCTGTGATTTCTTCAGCCAAACGTTCACGTAAGCCTTGATTAGCTGCCACACCACCTGCAACAACAAGTGTCTTGACAGGATAACGCTCCAAGGCTTTCTTAGTCTTAGCTAGGAGAATATCCAACACAGCAGCTTGGAAGGAAGCACAAAGGTCCTCTTTGACTAGAACTTCTCCCTTCTGTTCTGCATTGTGATGCAAATTGATGAAAGCTGACTTCAGGCCTGAAAATGAAAACTCCAAGTGGTCTTCCTTAATCATAGCACGTGGAAAATCATAAACATCTTTCCCTTTATGAGCCAATTCATCAATTTCACGCCCAGCTGGGTAGGTCAAACCCATCACACGCCCGACCTTGTCATAGGCCTCACCAACTGCATCATCACGTGTCTCACCAACAATCTTGTAATTTCCGGCTCTGACACATAAACCAACTCTGTGTGTCCCCCAGACACCAAAAGGGCTAGAGGGGTATTCCAACTCTTGCACCTCACGCGCTGCCATAAGATGCCCAGCCATATGATTAACTGGAATCAAAGGCAATCCATGTGCCCAAGCGAAGGCCTTAGCCGCTGCCATCCCGACCAAGAGTGCTCCGACCAAACCAGGACCATAGGTTACTGCTACAGCATCTAGTTGTTCAGCAGTAATGCCCGCCTCTGAAAGGGCATCCTTAATGCAAAGAGTCACCACTTCCACATGGTGACGACTAGCCACCTCAGGGACAACACCACCAAAACGTTTATGGCTTTCCACCTGACTGGCAATAATATTACTTAAAAGTTCTTTCTCATTTTTCAAAACGGCAACTGAAGTCTCATCACATGAGCTCTCCACTGCCAAAATATATCTATCTGCCATTAGACTTCCTCTCGCCTCATGATAACTGCATCTTCTTGAGGCTCATGATAATAATTTTTCCGAATCCCTAGACTTTCAAAACCAAATTTTCTATAAAGTGCCTGAGCGACTTGATTTGAAGCCCTCACTTCTAGAAATATAGGCTCACTACGCTCTTCCAAATGCTTCATCAGCTGACTAGCATAACCACGACCCTGATAAGCTTTTAAAACGGCGATATTGGTCACCTCGAGCTCACCCACCAAATTTTGAAGGGCTAAAAACCAACAACTTCTTCCTGATCATACACATAGAAATATTCCGTAGTATCTAAAGCCAAGTCTGCTACGACTTGTTCCATCGTCCACGGAGACTTGTCATAAACATCCGACAAAATCTGATAAATCAGTTGGGCTTGCTCTTGGCTACTCAGTCTAGACGCGCTTGATGTAGTTGTCACGGTTAGTCTCCTCATGCGTCTTGAGCCAATTCTCCTCTGCCTCAACCCACTTCAAGTAATATGGAACAAAAGCATCCACATCAACAGAAGGCAAGGACAAGCCTAAACGACCAATTAACTGGGCAGACGGAAGACTTGACAAGATAGTTGCTTCTGGAAGGCTTTCTTTAATCTGATCCACAAAATTAGCCACTTCACCGACAAATGTCACCTTTTCAAAAGTTTTAGCTTGCTCCAGAACATCTACAAAAGATGCATGGCAATCTGGGACGAGGGCCTGACCATTTTCATAAAAACCAACGTAAACATTATTACGACGGGCATCCATGATAGGAATCACAACACCGTCAACCGAAAGGTCTGTCAGTGCCTGTAGGCTTGAAACTCCCACCAAATCAATGTCGAGCGCATAGGCTAAAGTCTTAGCTGTTGCGACAGCCACACGAAGCCCTGTATAGGATCCAGGACCCTGGGCAACTACTATACGTTCTAAATCAGCTGGCTGCCATCCTGCCTGAGCAACCAAAAAATCAATAGTCGGCATCAGACTAATACTGTGGTTCTTTTTTACTGTGACAGTTGACTCTGCCACTAGTTTCTCATCTTCTAACAAGGCTACTGATAAAGCTGTGCTAGAAGTATCAAATGCTAATATTTTCATCTTTTTTCCTTGTTTCCTTTTATGCTTTTCTATTATAACACAAGTCACTGTTTCCCAGAAACGAACATTTTCCAACTTTTTCCGCCATTTTCTTTATCTAGCCCCTATCTTATGGTACAATAATAGTAATTGTTAAACGAATCAAGGCTACTAGCTATTACTCATAAAGTGAATATCATAACGTCAAGTAAATCATAGAAAGATTAACTTGACCGGTTTTTTTATAGAATGGCAGAGCCTTTTGGAAAGAAAGGAAAACCATGATTTATAAAGTCTTTTACCAAGAAACTAAAGAGCGTAATCCACGCCGTGAACAGACAAAATCACTCTACCTAGATATCGATGCAGAAACTGAACTTGAGGGACGTATCCAAGCTCGTCAAATCATCGAAAAAAACACTGCCTATAACATCGAATTCATCGAGCTTCTCTCAGAAAAAGCCCTTGAATACGAAAAAGAAACAGGCGTTTTTGAAGTAACGGAGTTCTAAGACCATGGCATCAAAAATCAATCTAAAACCTGAAGAAGTTGGGGTTTATGCGATTGGTGGTTTGGGGGAAATCGGTAAAAACACCTATGGTATTGAATACCAAGATGAGATTATCATCGTCGATGCGGGTATTAAATTCCCCGAGGATGATCTTCTCGGAATCGACTATGTTATCCCGGACTATTCTTACATCGTTGAAAACGTTGATCGTGTAAAGGCACTTGTCATTACCCACGGTCACGAAGACCATATTGGTGGGATCCCCTTCCTTCTTAAACAGGCAAATATCCCAATTTATGCAGGACCACTTGCTCTTGCTCTTATCAAAGGAAAATTGGAAGAACACGGACTACTTCGTGATGCACAACTCTATGAAATTAATGCTAATACAGAGCTTACTTTCAAAAATATGAGCGTGACCTTCTTCCGCACTACTCACTCTATTCCAGAGCCACTCGGAATTGTCATCCATACACCTCAAGGTAAAGTCGTTTGTACCGGTGACTTTAAGTTCGACTTCACTCCAGTTGGTGAACCAGCAGACCTTCATCGCATGGCTGCTCTTGGTGAAGAAGGTGTCCTTTGCCTCCTCTCCGACTCAACCAATGCCGAAGTACCAACTTTCACTAATTCTGAGAAGGTGGTTGGCCAATCCATCATGAAAATCATTGAAGGCATTCATGGACGTATTATCTTCGCTTCATTTGCCTCAAACATTTTCCGTCTGCAACAAGCTGCCGAAGCCGCTGTAAAAACTGGCCGTAAGATTGTTGTCTTCGGACGTTCTATGGAAAAAGCCATCGTCAATGGGGTTGAACTAGGCTACATCAAAGTTCCAAAAGGAACTATCATTGACCCTAGTGAGATGAAAAACTACCATGCCAGTGAGATTCTTATCATGTGTACCGGTTCTCAAGGAGAGCCTATGGCAGCCCTTGCACGTATCGCTAACGGGATGCACCGCCAAGTGACACTGCAACCTGGTGACACTGTTATCTTCTCATCTAGCCCTATCCCAGGAAACACAACTAGCGTTAACCGCTTGATTAATACTATTCAAGAAGCTGGTGTCGATGTTATCCACGGTAAAATCAACAATATCCATACCTCTGGACACGGTGGTCAACAAGAGCAAAAACTCATGCTTCGTTTGATCAAACCAAAATTCTTCATGCCTGTTCACGGTGAATACCGCATGCAGAAAGTCCACGCAGGCCTTGCTGTTGATTGTGGCGTTCCAAAAGATAATATCTTCATTATGGAAAATGGTGATGTCTTAGCCCTAACAAAAGACTCTGCTCGTCGTGCAGGTCACTTCAATGCCCAAGATATCTACGTTGATGGTAATGGTATTGGGGATATCGGAGCGGCCGTTCTTCGTGACCGTCGTGATCTCTCTGAAGATGGTGTCGTACTTGCCGTAGCAACTGTCGACTTCAAGTCTAAGATGATTCTAGCCGGTCCAGACATCCTCAGTCGTGGCTTCATCTACATGCGTGAATCTGGCGATCTCATTCGTGAAAGCCAACGTATTCTATTTAATGCTATTCGTATCGCCCTTAAAAATAAGGACGCTAGCATACAATCTGTTAACGGAGCTATCGTCAATGCGTTACGACCATTCCTATACGAAAAACAGAGCGTGAGCCTATCATCATCCCAATGATTCTCACACCTGATAAATAAAAAAATGGTAGCTAGATGGCTACCATTTTTTTAAGTTTAAATCCAGTCTGGAGCACAACCCTTCCAGCAAGTAAAAAAAGCGTTTATAACGCTTTTTTCATTTTATGCACCTGGATAAATGTAAGATACTGAACCTGGTGTAGTTGAGTTTTGTGGGTCAAACCAACCACGATAGTTATTGATTTGTTGTTGACCTTGATAATTTGACTCCAAGATTTGAATTTGACCATCTTGATCAACTTGTGTTACATAACCAACGTGACCATAACCACCATCAGTCCAACATACAATTGATCCTGTCACAGGTGTTGAACCTACAGCATAACCTTGGCTAGCAGCGCTTCCTGCCCAATCGCCACCATTACCCCACCAGTTACTTACCCATGGAGCAACTTCCTTAACACCCCATGTACATTGACCAACTGGGTAACGATTCCAAGTAGCATCTGAATCAGTAGCTGTTACCTCTGAAGAAGAAGCTTCTGTTGTTTCCTCAACTGCTGTCGTAGCACCTGAAACTTCCAAGCTTCCACCAGGAACAATTGTTGACCAAATAGTCATGCCATTTTCAGCTGCCAATTGATAAGGATCTACCCCATACTGACTAGCAATCCCGAAGAATGAATCTCCATTTTGAACTGTATAAGTATCAGCATTAACTGTTTGTGCGACTGTAAGACCGAGCAATAATGCACTTGAGGCTGCTGCCAAAGCAGCTTTTTTTGTAGTTTTCATATTTCCCCCTGAATAAGAT
>JBKWCO010000006.1:0-19704 GCA_046975465.1 Streptococcus sp.
AGTCTTATTTGATATTGAGGTATCTTTCAAATGAAACTTTTGGTTGTTGGTTCTGGTGGTCGTGAACATGCGATTGCCAAGAAATTATTGGAGTCTAAGGATGTTGAGCAAGTTTTCGTGGCTCCTGGTAATGACGGGATGACATTGGACGGTCTTGATTTGATCAATATCGGAATTTCCGAACATTCTAAGCTGATTGACTTCGCAAAAGCGAACGATATTGCTTGGACCTTTATCGGTCCAGATGATGCTCTTGCAGCTGGTATCGTGGATGATTTCAATGCAGCTGGTCTTAAGGCATTTGGTCCGACCAAGGCTGCGGCTGAGCTAGAGTGGTCTAAGGATTTTGCTAAGGAAATCATGGTCAAATACGACGTTCCGACAGCAGCCTATGGCACATTTTCAGATTTCGAGGAAGCTAAGGCTTATATCGAGGAAAAAGGTGCTCCAATCGTCGTCAAGGCAGACGGTTTGGCCCTTGGGAAAGGTGTCGTCGTTGCTGAAACGGTTGAGCAAGCAGTTGAAGCCACTCACGAGATGCTTTTGGACAATAAATTCGGTGACTCAGGTGCGCGTGTGGTCATTGAGGAATTCCTTGACGGGGAAGAGTTTTCTCTCTTTGCCTTTGTCAATGGGGACAAGTTCTACATCATGCCAACGGCTCAGGACCACAAACGTGCTTATGATGGCGATAAGGGTCCTAACACTGGTGGGATGGGTGCCTATGCGCCAGTTCCTCACTTACCACAGAGCGTGGTTGACACGGCGGTTGACACTATTGTCAAGCCAGTTCTTGAAGGTATGATTAAAGAAGGCCGTCCTTATACTGGTGTCCTTTACGCTGGACTTATCTTGACAGCTGATGGCCCTAAAGTCATCGAGTTCAACTCACGTTTTGGTGATCCTGAAACACAAATCATCTTGCCTCGTTTAACATCTGACTTTGCACAAAATATCACCGATATTTTGGATGGCAAAAACCAGCTATCACTTGGACGGACAAGGGTGTAACACTGGGCGTGGTTGTGGCCTCAAACGGTTACCCACTCGCTTATGAGAAGGGTGTCAAACTTCCAGCCAAGACAGTGGGCGACATCATCACTTACTATGCGGTGCCAAATTCGCTGAAAATGGCCAAGACCTCCTCTCAAATGGCGGACGTGTCTATATGCTAGTCACAACAGCAGACACCGTCAAAGACGGCCAAAACATCATCTACAACGAACTCGACAAACAAAACACAGAAGGCCTCTTCTATCGTACGGATATTGGTAGCAAGGCTAACAAATAAAACTCTTTGAAAATCTTCGATTGACTGTGTTAAAGCTCCTTGATGAACTTTAGTTCTATCTTCGTCGCTTTGCCTTGTCACTCTATGATTTTCTTTGAGTTTTCGAATATCAATGCTATATTAGGCGACGAAGTCGCCAATCCGATAATGGTCGTTTGATTTGCGAGCGTTAGCGAGCTAGTATAGGATAATCGTCGCAGTAGTGGAACTCCTAGTAGCAGAGCTACTAGGAGCGGAAAACTGGAGACTCAGGCTCCAGTTTTAGTAATGGAACGCTACAGGCGGTCGCTTACGTCCGCACTACATTAGGCGATTATCAAAAAAGGAGAAAAAATGAAACCAGTAATTTCCATTATCATGGGCTCAAAATCCGACTGGGCAACCATGCAAAAAGCCGCTGAAGTCCTCGACAACTTCGGCGTTGCTTACGAAAAGAAAGTTGTTTCCGCACACCGTACACCAGACCTCATGTTCAAACATGCCGAAGAAGCACGTAGCCGTGGCATTAAGGTCATCATCGCTGGTGCGGGTGGCGCAGCTCACTTGCCAGGGATGGTTGCTGCCAAAACAACCCTTCCAGTCATCGGTGTACCAGTCAAATCGCGTGCCCTTAGCGGTGTGGATTCACTCTATTCTATCGTTCAGATGCCAGGTGGTGTACCTGTTGCAACTATGGCTATCGGTGAAGCTGGTGCGACTAACGCTGCCCTCTTTGCCCTCCGTCTCCTTTCAGTAGAAGACAAGGCCATTGCGGACGCACTTGCTAACTTTGCTGAAGAACAAGGAAAAATCGCAGAGGAGTCTACAAATGAGCTCAACTAAAACCATTGGTATCATCGGTGGTGGCCAGCTCGGTCAGATGATGGCTATCTCAGCTATCTACATGGGCCACAAGGTTATCACCCTTGATCCAGCAGTAGATTGTCCATCTTCTCGTGTGTCTGAGGTTATCGTGGCACCCTATGATGATGTAGATGCCCTTCGTCAGTTGGCAGACCGCTGTGATGTTCTCACTTATGAGTTTGAAAATGTTGACGCTGACGGCCTTGACGCTGTTATCAAAGATGGTCAACTTCCACAAGGAACAGACCTGCTTCGCATTTCACAAAACCGTATTTTTGAGAAGGACTTTCTCTCAAACAAGGCTAAAGTAACCGTTGCTCCTTACAAAGTCGTGACATCTAGCCTTGATTTGGAAGATATTGACCTTTCTAAAAAATACGTCCTCAAGACTGCGACAGGTGGCTACGATGGCCACGGTCAAAAAGTCATCACATCAGCTGACGATTTGGAAGAAGCAAATGCCCTTGCTAATTCAGCTGAGTGTGTCTTGGAAGAGTTCGTCAACTTCGACCTTGAAATTTCAGTCATCGTGTCTGGTAATGGCAAGAATGTGACAGTTTTCCCAGTTCAGGAAAATATCCACCGTAACAATATCCTCTCTAAAACCATCGTGCCTGCTCGCATTTCTGATAGTCTAGCTGAGAAAGCTAAAGCTATGGCTGTGAAGATTGCTGAACAACTTAACCTCTCTGGTACCCTCTGTGTGGAAATGTTTGCGACAGCTGATGACATCATCGTCAACGAAATCGCACCACGCCCACACAATTCTGGCCACTACTCAATCGAAGCTTGTGACTTTTCACAGTTTGACACACATATCTTGGGCGTTCTCGGAGCACCACTTCCAGCAATCCATCTCCATGCACCGGCTGTCATGCTCAACGTCCTCGGCCAACGCACGTCGAAGCGACTGAGCGTTATGTCCGCAGAAAATCCAAGCGCCCCTTGCTCCACATGTATGGTAAACTAGAAGCGAAGCACAATCGCGGAAATGGGTTCATGTGACTTTGTTTAGTAATGATCCAGACAATGTGGTTGAGTTCGGAAAGGAATTTGATTTTTAGGTGAAAATAGCAATCCTAGGACTCGGAGTCATTGGAACGACTTATGCCTATGCTTTTCAAAAAGCAGGTCATCAAGTAGAACATGTCCTTAGAGACAGTAAGCGGAACAATGCTCCCAAATCCCTCTCGGTTGATTTGCTAGATGGTCGCTATCATTCCAAAGGTGAGAACAAGCATGATACCTATGAGGTTCATGTGGCGGAAGCTGATTCGGGATATGATTTTATTTTTCTCAGTGTGCGTCATGGTTTTGTCAAAGAGCCGTGGAAACCTTGCGAAAAATAATATCAAAGGCACCCTCGTTTTCTTCTGCAATTTCTGGAATACACGAAAAGATGTCCAAGTGGGCAGGAGATTATGACTATATTCTGGCCTTTCCAACAGCTGGAGGTCACATGCAAGAGGACCATTTGGATGGTGTCTTGTTTGACCATTTAATGCTCGAAAGTGAGCAAAAAGCGTACATTTCTAACTATTCTGATTTGACGACTTTGCTGAGTTCTGCAGATTTGAAGTGGGAAGTTCCTCATGATATGGTCGAGTGGATTTGGATTCACATGGCGATTAATGCGGGTGTTACTTCGACAGCTGCTCGTTCAGGAAATCTGGAAAATCCAGAAGAATTGGCTCTGAACTTGATGAATAGTTCTTCGGAATTGTCATTGGCTATCAAGGCCATTCGAGAGGCTTTGAAAGTTGTAGAAGCGCGTGGTGTGAATTTGAAACTTTACAAAGCCGAACTCTTGCCCTACAAAATTCCCGCTTGGATTGCAGGAAAAGCCATGAAAATCATGTTTGCGAAAAATGAGCTGACACGAAAAATCATGACCTTACACAATGATAAACAGGACATCTTCTATTGTTGTCAAAGTGTCTATCAGACCGGTCAGGAATTAGGTGTTGAAATGCCCATTCTTGAAGCAAATATGAAGGGAATTTCGATTTAGGAGGTTTTATGATTCAACTCATCGTCAACGCATTTGTTGAAAAAGATAAGACTGGAGCAGTCGTTGAAGTCTTGTATGCTAGTAGCAATCACGAAAAAGTGAAAGCTAAGTATGAAGAGTTGGTTGCTCAATATCCTGAAAACTATTTGGCTATCTATGATTTGCCGATGGATACTGATTTGAATAAACTAGATCACTATCCATCAGTGTGGATTGGGAAAGAAGAATTTGAATAAAACGACTGTCGGTTGTTAACTGATGTGAAACATCAAAAGAAAGGAAAAGAAAACATGATTGATAGATATAGCCGCCCTGAGATGGCGAACATTTGGACTGAAGAGAATAAATACCGTGCTTGGCTTGAGGTGGAAATCTTGGCTGACGAAGCATGGGCAGAATTGGGAGAAATTCCTAAGGAAGATGTGGCTTTGATTCGTGAAAAAGCGGACTTTGACATCGACCGTATTCTTGAAATCGAGCAGCAAACTCGTCACGATGTGGTTGCCTTCACACGTGCGGTTTCTGAAACGCTTGGTGAAGAGCGTAAGTGGGTTCACTATGGGTTGACTTCTA
Organism: Streptococcus sp.; assembly: GCA_046975465.1. Classification (GTDB taxonomy): domain Bacteria; phylum Bacillota; class Bacilli; order Lactobacillales; family Streptococcaceae; genus Streptococcus. The sequence goes on from JBKWCO010000006.1 coordinate 4,719, forward strand.
CTGACGTGGTAGATACTGCCTATGGTTACCTCTACAAACAAGCCAACGATATCATCCGCAAGGACCTTGAAAACTTCCTTAACATCATCGCTGACAAAGCGAAAGAACACAAGTTCACTATCATGATGGGTCGTACGCACGGTGTGCACGCTGAGCCGACAACTTTTGGTCTTAAATTGGCAACTTGGTACAGCGAAATGAAACGTAACATTGAGCGTTTCGAGCATGCGGCTGCTGGTGTGGAAGCTGGTAAGATTTCTGGTGCGGTTGGTAACTTTGCCAACATCCCACCATTCGTTGAAAAATACGTCTGCGACAAACTTGGAATACGTGCTCAAGAAATCTCTACACAGGTCCTTCCTCGTGACCTTCACGCTGAGTACTTTGCAGTTCTTGCTAGCATCGCAACTTCTATCGAGCGTATGGCAACTGAAATTCGTGGTCTTCAAAAATCTGAACAACGTGAAGTGGAAGAGTTCTTTGCCAAAGGTCAAAAAGGATCTTCAGCAATGCCTCACAAACGGAACCCTATCGGTTCTGAAAACATGACAGGTCTTGCACGTGTTATCCGTGGTCACATGGTAACAGCCTATGAAAATGTGTCCCTCTGGCACGAACGCGATATTTCCCACTCATCAGCTGAGCGCATTATCGCGCCTGATACGACCATTCTCATTGACTACATGCTCAATCGCTTTGGCAATATCGTGAAAAACTTGACCGTCTTCCCAGAAAATATGAAGCGCAACATGGGCTCTACCTTTGGTCTCATTTTCAGCCAGCGTGCTATGCTGACCTTAATTGAAAAAGGCATGACCCGCGAGCAGGCTTACGACCTTGTTCAGCCTAAGACTGCGCAGTCTTGGGACAACCAAGTGGACTTCAAACCGTTGCTGGAAGCAGATCCAGAGATCACGTCTCGCTTGAGCCAAGAAGAAATCGACGAAATCTTTAATCCAGTCTACTACACCAAGCGTGTGGATGAAATCTTCGAACGCATCGGTTTGGGTGACTAATCTAAACAAAATAACAAAAAGCAGGCTAGTCCTGCTTTTTTGGATGGTGACATTTATGTCACTAGTTTTGTTTCCTTTTCAGCCTTATAATAGGGTCATGGCAAGAAAACTATCAGAAAGGAGAAGTTAGTAATCTTAAAAGGACGACTTAACTATTTACCGGAACTTAGCCTCTTAATAGTAAGCATTGCTTATAATATCATCCGCATCATGAATGATCTAGGAAGTATTAAAGCCCCCTCTTGGTTTTTAGATATGGATATTCCTAGTGCTTCCTTACTATTACTTATTTTGCTTATTATTTTAAAAAGTGATAAAAAATAATAATCTCTTAAGCTACTTTTAAGTTTATTAGCTTATATTATAACCATCCTAATAAAACAACTAGCTTTGGCGAGCTGGTGAAAAACTTTTTCATAACAAATCTCCCTGAAGAAAGTCTAGATATCTAGGCTTTTTCTTCTTTTAAGATTTTATTAGATATTTTAAGGAATCACTTGAAAACACTTCCAAAACAAGGTAATATAGTCATATAAAGATTCTATTGGACAAGCGGTCACCTTTGGAGGATTAGGAAGAGGAGGTTGGAAAGCCTGTACAATCGTATCTTTGTCAGTGGTCTTTGGACTGTTGTGAAAATCCCTTAGGGGATTTTTTTCTGCGATTTAAGGTTTCTTTAAGGAGGTCAGGTTATACTTTAAGTCTCCTAAATAACTTTTACTGAACGCTGTTCAGTAAGTCTCGTTGGCTTACACTTTTTGTAGAACAACGAACTTTTCTTTTTCATAATCTCCAAAAGAGCTCAACACGCTGTGTTGGGTTCTTTTTTTGGCAATTAAAAAACGCCCTTAGGCGTTTTGAATATAGCTTACATCTCGTCTGGAGCTTCAACGCCGAGAAGGCGAAGGGCTTCTTTGAGGACTGTTGCTGTTGCGTAGCAAAGAGCCAAACGGCTGTCACGTTCTGGGCTTTCGTCCAAGATACGTGTGTGTGCATAGTATTTGTTAAAGGCTTGAGCCAATCTGATAGCAAACTTAGCAACGATAGATGGTTCAAAGTTGTCTGATGCACGGTTGATGATACGTGGGAAGTCTTGGATGAGTTTGATGATTTCCCAGCTTTCAACGTCGTTTAGGCTGTATGTAGCATCTGCAGATGGCGTGAAGTTAGCCTTGCGCAAGATAGATTGGATACGAGCGTGTGCATATTGGACGTAAGGTCCAGTTTCTCCCTCGAAGGATACCATGGCATCAAGGTCGAAGTCGTAACCATTCATACGATCTGTTTTAAGGTCGTAGAATTTGATAGCTCCGACACCGACAGCATGAGCAACAGCTTCCTTGTTAGGCAAGTTTGGATTCTTAGCTTCGATTTGAGCCTGGGCACGGTTAACAGCTTCAGCGATTGTTGGCTCAAGCAAGATAACGTTACCTTTACGAGTTGATAATTTCTTACCGTTCTTAGTTACAAGACCAAAGGCAACGTGAGTCATGTCGTCAGACCAGTCGTAGCCCATTTCTTTAAGAACAGCTTTCAACTGTTTGAAGTGAGCAGATTGTTCATTACCAACCACATAGATGGCTTTGGCAAAGTCGTAAGTACGTTTACGGTAGAGGGCAGCAGCCAAGTCACGTGTGATGTAAAGTGTCGCACCATCTGATTTTTTGATGAGGGCTGGGTGTTCGATACCGTATTTTTCAAGGTTAACCACTTGGGCACCTTGTGATTCTTGGAGAAGTCCTTTTTCTGTCAAGATGTCAACGACTTCATCCATCTTATCATTGTAGAAGGCTTCACCGTTGTAGCTATCAAAAGAAACACCGAGTTCATCATAAAGACGGTTGAATTCCACCAAGCTTTCGTCACGGAACCATTGCCAGAGGGAAGTTGCTTCCTCGTCACCAGCTTCCAATTTGCGGAACCATTCACGAGCTTCTTCGTCTACAGATGGGTCTTCTTCAGCTTCGGCATTGATACGCACATAAAGTTGAAGGAGTTCGTTGATAGGGTTAGCTTTGACAGCTTCCTCGCTACCCCATTTCTTATAGGCAACAATCAGCATACCAAACTGTTTACCCCAGTCACCCACGTGGTTGATGCGGACTGGTTTGTAGCCTTGTTTAGCTACGATGTTGGCAAGAGCATCAGCGATAACTGTTGAACGCAAGTGACCGATAGAGAAAGGTTTAGCGATGTTAGGACTAGACATATCAAAGGCGATGTTACGTCCGTGACCGATGTTTTGGTCAGCGTAGTGGCTGCCTTGAGCGATGACTTGTCCAAGAACGTCCGCTGAGATTTTTGATTTATCAAGGAAGAAGTTGATGTAAGGACCAACAGCTTCAACTTTTTCAAAGTTTGAGGCATCGATTTTTTCAGCGATGTCTGCTGCAATCATTTGAGGAGCCTTGCGCAAGACTTTAGCCAATGAGAAGGCAGGAAAGGCGAGGTCTCCCATGTCAGCATTTTTAGGGGTTTCAAGCAGATTTTGAATCTTATCTTGTTCCAACTCAGGAACAACTTTAGCAATTTCTGCTGCAATGAGTTCTTTAGTATTCATAGGTACTCCATTTCAAATCTTGTCATTAACTTCTATTTTACCATTATTTCAGTTAATAGGGTAGGGACAAGAAGCTATCTCTTAGGAAGTATTTCATGAAAAAATACAAAAATTCTGTTATAATATGCAAGGAATATACATAAAAAGAGGAAAGATAATGAAGAGAGATCGTCAAGCTGTTATCAAACAGATGATTTCAAGAGATAAGATTGGGACACAAGAGGAAATTAAGCAACGCCTAGAGGCGGAAGGTATCACAGTTACTCAGGCTACCTTGTCACGTGACTTGCGTGAGATTGGCCTCTTGAAGCTTCGTGATGAAGAAGGCAGACTCTACTATAGTTTGTCTGAGCATGTGCTTCCAAGTTTGGACCCTACGGTTAAGGACTATGTCAAATCAGTTTCCCGTGCCCAGTTTATGCTGGTCCTTCACACAGAGTTGGGTGAAGCTGATGTTTTGGCCAACTTAATTGATAGTGATGGCAACCCTGAAATTTTAGGAACCGTTGCTGGTGCAGATACCCTCTTGGTAATCTGTAAGGATGCTGTGGTTGCTGAAAAACTGGAAAGCGAGTTTCACTGATGAATACTCCTCATCAGGATCTTCAAAAAGCCAAAGAAGAGTTAATTGACCTCCTCAAACACCATGAGGCGGTTCTTGCTTTTCAAGAGGCTGAGAAAGCTATTGGACAGATACCTCAAATCAGTCATCTGGCTGGACAGATGAAGGCTTATCAACAAGAAGCAGTGCTTTTTCAAAAAATTGAGAAACAACGTGCCTATGAGGAGGCAGGTGAACAAGCAGATTTGATTCAGCATGAGTTGGAAAATTTGCCTATTGTTCAGGACTACCGTCAAAAAATGCAAGATGCCAGTGACTTGATCCAATATGTGACCAAGTCTATCGAAGAAAGGATTAACGAGGAGTTAAGACATGGCTAAGGAAAAAATATCTCCAGGAATGCAGCAGTATTTGGATATCAAGGAAAATTATCCAGATGCTTTTTTGCTCTTTCGTATGGGTGATTTTTACGAATTATTTTACGAGGATGCTGTTAAGGCTGCCCAGATTTTGGAAATTAGTCTAACCAGTCGTAATAAGAACGCCGATAATCCCATTCCTATGGCGGGTGTACCTTATCACTCAGCTCAAGCCTATATTGATGTCTTGGTTGAGATGGGCTACAAGGTAGCCATTGCTGAGCAGATGGAGGATCCTAAACAGGCTGTTGGCGTGGTTAAGCGTGAGGTGGTTCAGGTTATCACGCCAGGGACAGTGGTTGACAGTTCTAAACCTGAGACTGCCAACAAGTTCTTGGTAGCTAGTGACAAGGCTGGAAGTCGATTCGGTCTGGCCTATATGGATGTGTCAACGGGTGAATTTTTTGCGACAGAGTTGGACGATTTCAGTTCAGTTTGTAGTGAAATTCAGAACCTTAAGGCACGTGAAGTAGTGGTTGGTTATGATTTACCCGAAGCTGATGAACAAATTTTGGTGAAGCAACTCAACCTTCTACTTTCCAAGGAAACAGAGGTTTACGATGATGTCCACTTGATTGACACTAGCTTGACAGATTTGGAAAGCAGTGTAGCGGGTAAACTTCTCCAGTATGTGCACCGTACTCAGATGCGTGAGCTCAGCCATTTACAAAAGGCTCAGCACTATGAGATTAAGGATTACTTGCAGATGTCCTATGCGACCAAGTCAAGTTTGGATTTGTTGGAAAATGCTAGAACAGGTAAGAAACATGGTTCTCTTTTCTGGCTCTTGGATGAAACCAAGACAGCTATGGGAATGCGTCTCTTACGTACTTGGATTGATAGACCTTTAGTGAATCAGGCTGCAATCGTGGAGCGTCAGAATATTATCCAAGTTTTCTTGGACAATTTCTTCGAGCGTAGTGATCTGACTGAGAGTCTTAAAGGGGTTTACGATATTGAGCGCCTGGCCAGCCGTGTTTCCTTTGGAAAGGCTAATCCTAAAGATTTGATTCAGCTAGGTCATACCCTAGCTCAGGTTCCAGTTATTAAGGCGATTTTGGAGTCTTTTGATGACGAGGCCTTGTCACGTCTTTTACAAGAGTTAGATGCTCTGCCAGAATTAGAGAGTCTGATTCGGTCGGCTATTGATCCCGATGCTCCTGCAACCATTACAGAAGGTGGCATTATCCGTTCTGGTTTTGATGAGACCTTGGACAAGTATCGCAAGGTGATGAGTGAGGGGACATCATGGATTGCGGATATCGAAGCCAAGGAACGTGAAGCGTCTGGTATTACAACACTAAAAATTGATTATAACCGTAAAGATGGTTATTACTTCCATGTGACCAACTCTAACCTTAGCTTGGTTCCTGACCATTTCTTCCGCAAGGCAACCCTGAAAAATTCAGAGCGTTTTGGAACTGCTGAGTTGGCTAAGATTGAAGGTGAAATGCTCGAGGCACGTGAAAAGTCATCAACGCTAGAGTATGATATTTTCATGCGTGTCCGTGAGCAGGTTGAATGCTATATTGATCGTTTGCAATCTTTGGCTAAGGCTATTGCGACAGTCGATGTGCTTCAGAGTTTGGCAGTTACAGCAGAGACTAATCATTATGTTCGTCCTGTGTTCAATGATGAGCATCGTATCGTTATTGATCAAGGCCGTCATGCGGTGGTTGAGAAGGTTATGGGCGTTCAGGAATACATTCCAAACACGATTACCTTTGACAGTCAGACCAATGTTCAGCTCATCACAGGACCAAATATGAGTGGTAAATCTACTTATATGCGTCAGTTGGCCTTGTCAGTCGTTATGGCTCAGATGGGCTCTTACGTGCCAGCAGATAGTATTGATTTGCCAGTTTTTGACGCCATCTATACACGTATTGGTGCTGCAGATGACCTGATTTCAGGTCAGTCGACCTTCATGGTTGAGATGATGGAGGCTAATCAGGCCATTAAGCGGGCAACACCTAATTCCTTGATTATTTTTGATGAGTTGGGACGTGGGACAGCCACCTATGATGGTATGGCTTTGGCCCAGTCTATTATTGAGTTTATTCATGACAAGGTGGGGGCTAAAACCATGTTTGCTACCCATTATCATGAGTTGACAGCCCTGTCAAATACTTTGACACACCTTGTCAACGTTCATGTGGCGACACTTGAAAAGGACGGAGAGGTGACTTTCCTTCACAAGATTGTCGATGGCCCAGCTGACAAATCTTATGGTATTCATGTAGCTAAGATTGCAGGTTTACCAGTAGATTTACTGGAACGTGCTGACACTATCTTGACACAATTAGAGGGCGAGACAGTTACCATCCAACCTCAGGAAAAGGTATCGCCTCAAGAGAAGCCAGCCACTGAAACACATGTCAACGAGCAAATCTCTCTCTTTGATGATTTTACTGAAAATCCAGTTCTTCAAGAGTTACGTGATTTGGACATTTACAATATGACACCGATGCAAGTCATGATGGCTGTAGCAGATTTGAAACAGAAACTATAAAAGAAGCTTGTCGATTGACAGGCTTCTTGTCTTTTATAGGTGTTTCAATTCTTGGTTGAGTTGTTCAATATCCTTTTTCATTTTCCAATAAGAGAAGACCCAAACGAGGAGATAGATAAGGCTGAATTCAATGACTAGCTCCAAGTAGAAAGTTAAACGTAGAGGAAACCATCCGCTGAGGGTAGCTAGTGGAATGAAACCGAGGCAAGTCAAGGCATAGTGAGTGAGGGTTGCACGAAGCAAACTCCATTCAGCCTTACGGAAAATATAACTAGCGACTTCAAAAAGAATACCGATAGCAAACCAAGTGATAAGGCAGTAGGCCAATACGAAGGATCCGTGAATCTGATGTGAGGTCATCCATTGTCCAATGGCTGAGTGAGGATTTAGGGGCATGTAGCTTGGCGCCCAGATAAGAGACATAACCATGGATACGACTAGTCCAATAAGGATACCAACTGTGCCTGATTTAAAAAATTGTTTTTTCATTGTAATTTCTCCTTTATTGATTTGAGGTAACGGCGTGATGAGTAGGTGGTTTCCTTGTTTTTAAGGTGAATTTCAACGAGGCCGTTAGGGGTGATGTTGAAACGTTCAATTTCTTTGAGGTTGACAATCTCTGATTGTGAGATTTTGAGAAAATGTGATGGCAGTTTTTCTAAAACTTGATAGAGACGTAGGCCTAAGTGATACTCTCCTTGAGTAGTTTCAGCTAGAACTTGACGATTTTCGATGTAAATTCTGGAAATAGCATTAGGTTCGATGAGGTAAGTTTCGCCATCTCTTTTTCCCTTGAGTCGCTGGTTACTATCCAAACTTTCGACAAACTCGACGACTTGCTGAATCTTAGGCGTCCGACTAGGAGCCTGAATCTGCAACATTTCTTCTTGAAATGCTGAGTCAATCTGAACTTTTATTTTCATAACATTCCTTTCTTATTTGTAATTTAGGAGGCCTCCTCCCTTTCACACCTTTATTAAACACTATTTACTAGCCCACAGCAATAGCGTTTGTCTATGTGGTCCTGTATGGTGTCTAAGTGGTTGAAAATATTTTCGAAAACCCCTATACTTAATGAAAACGTACTGACGAGGTAATCACATGAAATCTATAATGAAATGGCTAGCAGGAATTTTTCTTGCCTGCAGTCTGATTTTGAGCTTTTTTACACCTTTTGAAAAGGCACTAACACTGAACTTGCTTTTGCTTTATTTCTTTGTTAAGCAGTTTATGGATTCGACAAGTTCACCCAAAACCTACCAATGGATTTTCCAAGTCATCTACCTCTTGATTTTTTCTGGGCTCATTTGGTTCAACCTTCGTCATGGGGATATGATTGTTATAGCCACAGCCTTATCTTGGCTAACAGTTGTGTGTGAGTTATGGCTTTATAGGAAGCATCAGTAACAGTTAGAAACATTGTTCTCTCAACCTTTTAGAAGGGAAAATAATTATGCCAAAAATCATCGAATTGCCTGAGGTGCTAGCCAATCAGATTGCTGCTGGTGAGGTCGTAGAGCGCCCAGCCAGTGTTGTCAAAGAGTTGGTGGAAAATGCTATTGATGCAGGTAGCACCCAGATTACCATTGAAGTTGAAGAATCAGGCCTCTCAAAAATTCAAATCACAGACAATGGCGAAGGAATGGCTCAAGCTGATGTAGCCATGAGTTTGCGCCGTCATGCAACAAGTAAAATCAAAAATCAAGGAGACCTCTTTCGTATTCGAACCCTTGGTTTTCGAGGTGAGGCCCTACCATCAATAGCTTCTATCAGCCACCTAACTATTGTGACAGCAGCGGATGGAGAAGCCTATGGGACTAAACTGGTTGCTAAAGGTGGAGAAATTGAGAGTCAGGACCCTATTTCAACACCAGTTGGAACAAAGATTACCGTTGAAAACCTATTTTATAATACCCCAGCTCGTCTCAAGTATATGAAGAGTTTACAGGCTGAGTTGGCTCATATTGTCGATGTTGTCAATCGTCTAAGTCTAGCTCATCCCGAGGTTGCCTTTACCTTGCTTAATGATGGTCGTCAGTTGACACAGACATCAGGTACTGGAGACCTCCGTCAAGCTATTGCTGGTATTTATGGTTTGACAACGGCTAAAAAAATGGTGGAGATTTCAAATTCTGACCTTGATTTTGAAGTTTCTGGATATGTTAGTCTCCCTGAGTTGACCCGTGCAAATCGTAACTACATCACGATTCTCATTAACGGACGTTATATTAAAAACTTTCTGCTTAACCGTGCTATTTTTGATGGATATGGCTCTAAACTCATGGTAGGGCGCTTCCCATTGCGGTTATTGATATTCAAATTGATCCTTATTTGGCTGATGTCAATGTTCACCCAACAAAGCAGGAAGTACGTATCTCTAAAGAAAAGGAGCTTATGGCCCTCATCAGCTCTGCCATTGCTCAAAGCCTTAGAGAGCAGGATTTGATTCCTGATGCCCTTGAAAATCTAGCCAAGTCTAGTACTAGAGGTGCAACTAAGCCAGTTCAAACCAGTCTTCCACTCAAACAAACCAATCTTTACTACGATAGCAGTCGTAATGATTTCTTTGTCAAACCAGAGACAGTCCAAGAAGATATCAAACCTCTTGTATCAGAGTCACCAGTTTCATCGGTAGAAAATAAACCGCAACCTTCTGTTAAACAGGCACAACGTTCAGTAGATGAAGGTGATAGCGAACACGAAAAACTTGATTATAAAAACAAGTCGAAAATGAAGCGCATGCTTGAAACTCTGGACAATGAGGAAACATCAACCTTCCCTGAATTAGAGTTTTTTGGTCAAATGCATGGAACCTATCTCTTTGCGCAAGGACAAGGCGGACTTTACATCATTGACCAGCATGCTGCCCAAGAACGTGTCAAGTATGAGTACTATCGCGAAAAGATTGGTGAGGTTGACAGCAGTTTACAGCAGCTTTTGGTTCCCTATCTCTTTGAATTTTCAGGTTCAGACTACATTAGTTTACAAGAAAAAATGTCCCTTCTTAACCAGGTTGGTATCTATTTAGAGCCTTATGGGAACAACACTTTCATTCTTCGTGAACATCCTATCTGGATGAAGGAAGAAGAGATTGAATCAGCGGTCTATGAAATGTGTGACATGCTTCTTTTGACGAATGAAGTGTCTGTTAAGACCTACCGTGCTGAGTTGGCCATCATGATGAGTTGTAAACGTTCAATCAAGGCCAATCATGCTCTTGATGATTACTCTGCGCGTGACCTCCTAGTACAGCTTGCACAGTGTAAAAATCCCTACAATTGCCCTCACGGACGTCCAGTACTTGTCAACTTTACCAAGTCTGATATGGAAAAAATGTTCCGTCGAATTCAAGAAAATCATACCAGTCTACGTGACCTAGGGAAGTATTAAAACTTTTTTTGGTCTTGCTTTACGAATAGGAATGTTAGATTTATAATAGTGGTGAAGATGAGGAATCTTCTAATGTTTTAGCGGATTATTGTAGGATGATTGCCTGATTTTTAAGTTAGGAGGTATAGTGATGAGACACCTAACAAAAACTAATAAACACTTTTTACTTGTTGGCTTAACATTTTTAGCGACTAGCTTGATTTTCTATATTTTGGCTTGGTTAGGTCGACCAAGTTTGGAGAATACTCTCGTAAATGTTTCTAGCATTGCCTTTACTTTAGGCGTTGTAACATATATTCTATTAGGTCTAAAGATGATTACAGATACTTTAAAGACGAGTAGTCATCCTTAAAATAGAGCAAACAGAATCCACTTTCGAGTGGATTTTTTGTTACAATAGTACAGCAGTGCTTGAGATGACAAAATAAACACTCAAGACAATTATCTTACAAGTATAAAATGATAAAGCAAACCATTGAAGAAACGAACGAGAAAGGAAATCACACGCCATGTATGATTACATCAAGGGAACTCTAGTGAAAATTACCGCCAAGTATATTGTTATAGAAGCAAACGGCTTAGGTTATATTGTCACTGTAGCGAATCCATATAGTTTTTCTGACCAAATGAATCAGACTATCCAAGTCTATCTTCATCAGGTTATTAGAGACGATGCCCACCTTCTTTTTGGTTTCCATACTGAAGATGAAAAAGAGGTCTTCCTTAAGCTTATTTCAGTTTCTGGAATAGGTCCGACGACTGCCCTAGCCATTGTTGCTGTAGATGATAATCAAGGCTTGGTTGCTGCTGTTGATAATAGTGACATCAAGTACTTGATGAAGTTTCCAAAGATTGGTAAAAAGACAGCTCAACAAATGGTTCTGGATTTGGCAGGGAAATTTGCAGAGTTACCAACAGAAACGACCAAGACGACACCAAGTCAACCTGAAGGGAATCATCAATTGGATGAGGCTATGGAAGCCTTGATTGCTCTTGGTTATAAAGCCACAGAACTTAAGAAAATCAAGGCCTTCTTCGAAGGAACTAATGAAACGGCAGAGCAATACATTAAATCGGCTCTTAAAATGTTGATGAAATGAGGTAAGCAATGGTCAATCGTTGTCGTTGGGTTCCAACAAACAATAAATTATATTGTGATTATCATGACAAGGAGTGGGGAAAGCCTATTGGTGACGACCAAAAACTTTTTGAGCTGCTTTGCTTAGAAAGTTATCAGTCAGGGCTTTCTTGGTTAACCGTTTTAAATAAAAGACAGGCCTTTAATCGTGTTTTTCATGACTATAATATTGAGCGTGTTGCCCGGCTTAGTCTAAGTGAACTTGAAGATGCGCTTCAAAATCCAGACATCATTAGGCACAAACTTAAGCTAGAAGCAACCGTAAATAATGCCAAACAAGTACTAAAAATCCAAGATGAATTTGGCTCCTTGTCCCATTATTTTTGGCATTTCTTTGACGGAAAGCCCTTGATAAATAATGTTCCCACATATAAGGACGTCCCATCATCAACTGACTTATCCCAACAGATTGCCAAAAATCTAAAAAAGAGAGGGTTCAAGTTTTTAGGACCGACTACTATATATTCATTTTTACAAGCCGCAGGATTTGTGAATGATCATGAAAATAACTGTGACTTCAAATAAATGAGTAGATTTGATTGACAAGACGAGAAAAACATGTTAGTTTATAAACGAACATGTTTTTGAGATTATTTTACGAATAGTAATACAGGTGAACCAATGAAAGCTGAATTGATTGCAGTAGGAACTGAAATCCTAACCGGGCAAATCACCAATACCAATGCCCAATTTTTATCTGAGAAACTAGCTGAACTAGGAATTGACGTGTATTTTCACACAGCAGTAGGAGATAATGAAAACCGCCTACTTTCAGTTCTTGATCAAGCCAGTCAGCGTAGTGATTTAGTCATACTTTGTGGTGGACTTGGCCCTACTGAGGACGACCTAACCAAGCAAACCCTGGCTAAATTTTTAGGAAAAGAACTCGTTTTTGATGAGGAGGCTAGTAAAAACTGGATAGTTTCTTTGCTACTCGTCCTAAACACACACGAACGCCTAATAATGAACGCCAAGCGCAAATTGTTGAGGGTCTGTGCCCTTGCAAAATCTCACGGGTTTAGCAGTTGGGGGATTATCACTGCTAAAGGAGTGACTTATGTCGTCTTGCCTGGTCCACCAAGTGAACTCAAACCAATGGTGAACCAAGAGCTTATTCCAGCGCTTACAGAGAATCATACTACTCTTTATTCTAGAGTTCTAAGATTTTTGGTGTTGGAGAAAGTCAATTGGTTACTATCCTGAAGGAGTTTATTGTTAACCAAACGGATCCAACCATAGCTCCATACGCTAAAGTGGGGGAAGTAACACTTCGCTTGTCAACGAAGGCTTCTTCGCAAGAAGAAGCAGATCAAAAACTAGATGTTTTAGAAAAACAAATTCGTTCGACTAAAACTCTAGATGGCAAATCCTTATCTGATTTCATTTATGGATATGGAGAGTCTAATAGTTTAGCCTTTGAAGCTTTTCGTTTGCTTAAGCACCATGGCAAGACCATCACTGCAGCTGAAAGCCTAACAGCAGGTTTATTTCAGGCTAGTATTGCTGATTTTTCAGGGGCCTCACAAGTATTTAAAGGTGGATTTGTTACTTATAGCATTGAAGAAAAAGCTAAAATGTTGGATATTCCCTTGTCGCAACTAGAAGAACATGGTGTTGTCAGTCATTTTACTGCAGAAAAAATGGCTGAAGGTGCTCGAGCTAAAACAGATAGCGATTATGGAGTTGCACTTACCGGTGTAGCTGGACCAGATTCATTAGAAGGACACCCAGCAGGTACGGTATTTATTGGTATTGCTGATAGGAATCAAGTAAGGTCAATCAAGGTTGTTATAGGTGGAAGAAGTCGTTCTGATGTTAGATATATTAGTACCCTCTATGCCTTTAACCTAGTTCGCCAAGCTTTATTACAAGAAGACATGATTTAAGTTTGTCTTTAACTATAGAAAGAAGAGGAAAATAAGTGGCTAAGAAAACAAAGAAAACAGAAGAAATTACAAAGAAATTTGGAGATGAGCGTCGTAAAGCACTTGACGATGCTTTAAAGAATATTGAAAAAGATTTTGGTAAGGGTGCGGTTATGCGTCTTGGTGAGCGTGCAGAGCAGAAAGTTCAAGTTATGAGTTCAGGCTCGCTGGCTTTGGATATTGCTCTTGGTGCAGGTGGTTATCCTAAAGGTCGTATTATCGAAATTTACGGACCAGAATCATCAGGTAAGACAACTGTAGCCCTCCATGCTGTTGCTCAAACACAAAAAGAAGGTGGAATTGCTGCCTTTATCGATGCAGAGCATGCCCTTGACCCTGCTTATGCGGCAGCCCTAGGTGTTAATATCGATGAACTTCTTTTGTCACAACCTGATTCAGGTGAACAAGGTCTCGAAATTGCTGGTAAGCTGATTGACTCAGGTGCAGTTGATTTGGTTGTTGTTGACTCAGTTGCAGCCTTGGTACCTCGTGCAGAAATTGATGGAGATATTGGTGATAGCCATGTCGGACTTCAAGCGCGTATGATGAGTCAAGCCATGCGAAAACTTTCTGCTTCTATCAATAAAACAAAAACAATTGCTATTTTCATTAACCAATTGCGTGAAAAAGTTGGTATTATGTTTGGTAATCCAGAAACAACTCCTGGTGGACGTGCTCTAAAATTCTATGCATCAGTACGTCTTGATGTACGTGGAAATACGCAAATCAAAGGGACTGGCGATAAAAAAGACCAAAATGTTGGTAAGGAAACTAAAATTAAGGTTGTTAAAAACAAGGTTGCTCCACCATTTAAAGAAGCCTTTGTTGAAATTATGTATGGTGAAGGGATTTCACAAACAGGTGAGCTTGTAAAAATCGCTAGTGACTTAGGCATTATTCAAAAAGCTGGAGCATGGTTCTCATATAATGGAGAGAAGATTGGTCAAGGGTCTGAAAATGCGAAAAAATATTTGGCAGATCATCCAGATATTTTTGAAGAAATTGATCATAAAGTACGTGTACACTATGGTTTGATTGAACCAGATGAAGAGGCTATTGTTGAAGAAGCACAAGTTGAAGAAACATCTGATGAACTTGTTTTAGACCTAGATTCAACCATTGAAATTGAAGAATAAGTGTAAAAGAGCCGACGAGCTCTTTTTTCTTTGTTTTAATCTAAATAAAAAGGGTCTATGATAATTGAAAAAGTCCTCAAGATTCAAAATAGGTCGCTAGACCGATTTCTTAAATCAAGGACAGTGATAAGATAATAGTATCATGTGACAGAAAGAGAGAATTAACATGATTAAGATTTATACAATCTCAAGTTGTACAAGTTGTAAAAAAGCAAAGACATGGTTGAACAACCATCAACTTCCTTATAAAGAACAAAACCTTGGTAAAGAACCACTTACAAAAGAAGAAATCTTAAACATCCTATCTAAAACAGAGAATGGTGTTGAG